>NZ_MVDI01000006.1 GCF_002939305.1 Chroococcidiopsis sp. TS-821
CTGTACAGTTAAAAATTTGACTGTATATACAGGTAAACACGAGCGTACATTGTTATATTGGAATTCCAATATAACAATGTACGCTCGTGTTTACCTGTATATACAGTCAAATTTTTAACTGTACAGGGTCAACTTGGTCAACTTATCCGCCCTTACCTAGATTTATACAGATATTTTAGGGCATGAGTATGCTAGTCTAGAGTGCTTATCTAACAAGGCTTTTACATTTACATTGCATAGATGCACCTATACAGCTTGCTCGTACAACTGTATAGATGTACAAATATGTCTGTAAGATTGTAGGAATTGCTGTACATATACACTTTTAATTTATTCGCCTTTCAGTAATTGTACGCTCGTAGGAGTGCCTCTGCTCTGTTGATTGTTGGTTGGCTCTTTAGCCTAAAGCAGTGCGATCGCATCCCTATCGTAGCCTCTATTGGTTGCTGATATAGCATACTGCGATTGTTTGACTTTGTTTCTAGCTATCAGCGCGATCACTTGCTTCTTGTGCCTTCATCATTGCTGAGTCAAACAGTGCGATCAAGTGCTAGCCTTGCCTCTAACCGTGTTCTGCTATTGCCTGCCCTGCTGTACTCAGTATAATGCGTCATTTCCCTTGCCTGTCCTCGCTTGCTAGCTCAAGCTCCGCTACTATGCCTCGCCTGATCCTGGATGAATTTCGGGTTTAGCTCGTAGCCTTGCTGATATTGAAGGGCGATCGCTCACATCGCTCACTTTGAACTCAAGCCTTAGTCCTATCTTACTTAAGCGTATAAAATTGTCTGGCTCCACTGAGCGCCATTATTATACAGCTAAATTTTTGCTGACTAACCGTACGCCTAAACCAGTATTTGTGGTGCTATCTCTGCAATCGCAGCCCTGAGTACTTACCTGTCCGCTACTCCTGCCTGCTACGGCTCAACTGTCTTCGCCCCTAAAAAACTAAACTAAATCTAAAAACTAAACCTCACTCTCACTCTACATAACAACATGCTGGTTGCACTGTCAGCCTATCGGCTTTAGAGGATGGCAATTCACTGGCACGGGCTTTTGGTTTACTAGCGTAGGTGGTCGCCCACCACACCCGCAGCTTGCAATTGATTGCTCTGGGCAATTTGCACATCATCACACAGTCTCTGGACTTGAGGCAGAGCAGTCAATCGAGCCGCCATGCACGCTATGTTGACTGACTAGGATTATGACTGGCTTGAGTTGGTGGCTCTGTCATTCTGTCATGATGTAGTAGAATTGCTGCTACGGCGTTCCCCAACAAGTTAAACTAATTCGGGATTACACACTTTTGCAATACCGAGTTGTTTGACGTTGGGAAAGCTGCATTCAATTTTGAGCCATATCGAAGGAGTTATTATCTGCTCCAGCCTTGATGTACGGTTATTGCTATTGGTGTTGGACGCGCGCGGTGCAGGTGAGGGGCAGCTTTGGGTTGACTTGGTTGCCTTCATTGGCATTGTTTTGTTTCAGTTCCACCACACCTCAAGCAGTGATCGCTACTTTCCTACTCCTGGTGCATGGGGTTCATCCTACTCCTTCTGACAGCTTCAGGGTTAGATTCCAACCTTCTCCTTATAACTCTTTGACATGACATTCCTCAAATTTCGTTGCACATTTGGTAGGGACACCGACAATATTCATTAAAAAATTCGACAGTTTTGTTTCACAGCAGTAATAGCACACGGAAAATCGTATTTTGAATTAAATAATTGGCTAAATTGAAGATGTATGTTTTCGATAGCTGCATTTTGGTTGCAGCACTACGCTCTCGACGAGGTGCTAGTTTTTTGATTCTGAGCGCTCTGAGGCAACGAGCCATTACTGGATGTCTTTCAGAAGCCCTTTTTCTTGAATATGCTGATGTGTTGAAGCGCGACGAGAACCTACGACAGTTTTGGACTTCACTAGAGGAGGTCGATGTGGTACTAGGAGTGCTGGCAGATGTTTTGAAGCCAGTTCCTATCTATTTCCAATGGCGACCGCAACTAAGCGATCCCAATGACGAAAGAGTTTTAGAATGTGCTATCAATGCTCAAGCTACGGCAATTGTCACGTTTAATGAACGAGATTTCCTGCCCTCTACATCACAATTCGGCATTGCAGTGATTCAGCCTGGAGTTTTGGTTCGAGCCTTGAATTTAAAGGAGCGTTTAAGCGAATGAGTTCTTATCTATTGCAATTACCGGAAGAGTTAATGCAAGAAGTACGGCAGTTAGCTGCGGCAAGTCAAATCCCCCTAGAGCAATGGTTGATTGCTGCAATTACCCAGCAGCTAGAAGTCGAACGCTCTCTCTCACGCTTGCGGCAAGCAGCACAAGTTGCCGATTACGAGAGATTTGACCAGATTTTGGCAAGAGTACCAGATATTGAACCGATGCTGGGAGATGAACTTTAACATACTTGTCGCATTCCTCGATCAGCGTCCTCTGTTCCACAGTATCTGCCTCTGTCTTAGAGCCTTTGATTCCTTGCTCTTCCATAGATCGCTCCCAAGCTAACTTAGGCAAAACCTACTAAGCGCGATCGCGTTCTTCAGCCGTTCTTCCTACAATCACGACATCGGACAGTGGGCATCCACAATCAGGAACTTGCCGACACGTTACCATCTTGAGCGAAGATGTTGCTAGACATAGTCAGGCTTTGAACCTAGACTTTGAGCCCTTATCCAACTGGGAGGCGATCGCACATCCTCTTCACTGGTAACATGTTTCCTATCCCTAGAACCCTCTACTCTTTTTATTCGGTTTTCTACACCTTTTGGTTCGGTTGAAAGGCTTCTATCTACAAAAGGTTACATTCTACAACTGAGATGAATTTGGTGGATGGGCAGCAGTTTGGTACTAATCTAGCCTAGTTCACTCAACGTCATCTATTGTTCCCAGGTTTAATGACTGGACACCCAGGCATTATCGCTCGTCGAGCAACTTGATTCTACACCTCACCAGACAATGACATTTAACGTGGTACTTTTTGTTTAACTGTTTAGCTTCCGTCCTCATATGGCACAAGCTTCGGCTATCCTTATCGATATCTCTTAATGCAACAGCGGCGACAAATAGCGTGAAACTTCTTCAAACGATAAATCTACAATGACGTTGCAGGCGTTCGATTTGTTGCTCAGTTGCCGCATCAAGTTGACGTTGCGGGGGAATGATGATTTCGATCTCGCGCTGTGTCACAGTAAGCCTGCCTTCCGTTTTAGGTCTTCGTAATCATAAACCCGCACATAGGGCACCGACTTCTTCGGCTTGATCGTCTCTGGCTCCGACTCGGTAACAGGTTCAGTTGCAGGCGAATTAACCAGGGAGGATGATACGCTGATGGGTGCATCGGTTCCTACGATATCGGGTTGAGCAGCGGTGCGGGGTTTGGGCGCATTCCCGTTTTGTTTTTGCTGCTTTTGGAGTTTCTTGACGCGCTGATCACGATCGCGCACTTCGTCCAGCATCGATCGATTACTAATGGCTTTGCCTGCTTCTCGTTTGCGTTGGCTGAGTGTCTGGGCTTCTGCATATGACAAGGTTTCGGTTTCCCAGCCCTGAGCATGGGCACGAGTGAGAAACACTTCTTTACACTCTTGCACCTGATAAATGAAGACAGTCGTGATGTCGCGGGGGTCGTACCGCAGCACGACCGATTCTCCGGCATAAGCAGCTAAATGTTCGCCAAGGTATGTTAGATTGGCGAACTGGAGATAGCCACTGCGGTACACCGTTCGGTGATCGCGTCGCATCAGGCACAGGTCTAACTCGCGTTCCCCTAACAGAGACAGTTGGGCAATGCGTCCGGCTTCCCACCGTCCGATGCGGCTTTGATCGCCCATACGGGCATCGATCGCCGGGTTGTAGTGATCCACGATGTAGCGCACAAACAATTGCTCTAGCTGAATTAGCGTTAAACAAGCTTCGGTTTCCGCCACGGGCGATCGCGTTTCTACATTACTGCTGACATAGCCGGGTAAGGTTGAGAAAAATTGGGTATTGAATGTGCCAAAGGGTCGCTCGACAATCCCACCATCGGAGGGCTTGCGACGCAGACACAGTACGATGCCTAATTCGGTTGCCACTTGCTCTAAGTGTTGCGCTCGAAAGTCTTTCCCCCCATCCGTATATAAATATTGTGGTAGCCCATACGTCCCCCAGTTTCCCTGCAATTCATAGGCAGAACTGTATTGTTTGGGTAGGATCGCATGGCGTAATGCCAAACACACCACGGCGGCACTAGGCGCGTCAAAGCCGAGATGCATCCCCATAATGCACCGCGAGTAGGTGTCAACCACGAGCGTTAAGGTAGGTCGCCCTAAAACTTGCCCTGCCTGATCCACCACCAACACATCAGCGCGGGTGTGATCCACCTGCCACACTTGATTCGACCACTCGATCCCAATCGCTAATCCTTCACGGGTGTTCAGCGTCAAACGGTCCTGTCGCCAGCAAGAGCGATCGCTTTTGCTGCTGCTGCTCGATTAACGGCTTCAAGATGCGGTAGACCGTCATGTGGCTCGGATACTCTTGTGTCCCTAGTTCTTGTGCCCGTACCTTCACCCGCACTGCCACTTGTGCCGGGTTCATTCTCCGACCGCCTCGATTCCCAGAGCGATAAGTTTTCACAATAAACTGCTGCCACTGAGAGCTGATGCGCGCTTCTCCTCGATCCGAGCGCGATCGCCGGATGATACTCTCCACTCCCTCCTCGCGTAATTGCCGCATCAGTCGGCGCACGCTCCGAACGGTCATCCCTAACTTTTGTGCCGCTGCTGCTTGCCACGGCTATAAAAACGATTCATTGTGTAATCTTCAAAGATTGCTTCTTAGATTCTCTAGTAAACTGAAGAATCTAGCTCTCAATTAAAACTTTTCTGACTGTTGAATCAAGCCTGTTCATCAAAGATGTGGATGGATGGCGAGCGCATCAATCGTTCTCGAATCTTGCTAATCATGATGTAGAGCATGGGCACCACGAATAAACTCAAAAGTGTTGAAACTAACATTCCACCAAAAACTGCCGTTCCTAAGGATTGGCGACTAGCTGATCCGGCTCCAGTTGCCATAACCAACGGATAAATGCCTAACAGGGTAGAGATGGCTGTCATCAAAATTGGGCGTAATCGCTCCTGTGAGCCTTGTATAGCTGCTTTAGTAATTGAAAGTCCCTGATCGCGTAATCGATTGGCAAACTCTACAATCAAAATTGAGTTCTTGCTAGCTAAACCAATCAACATGACGAGTCCAACTTGACAATATACATCGTTATGTAACTCTCGCAGAGATTGAGCTGATAACGCTCCTAGAACCGCCAAAGGAACAGACAACACGATAATGAGTGGATCAACAAAATTGTTGTACTGAGCTGCCAGAACCAGGAGTACAAAGAAAACACCTAACCCAAAAATGATGGGAGCCTGCCCTCCAGATTCTAGTTCTTCCAGAGAAATTCCTGACCACTCAAATCCCATGTTGGGAGGTAACACCTCAGCCGCCAATCTTTCCATGGCTTGAATAGCTTGTCCAGAACTAAACCCAGGCGCGGCTGTCCCATTAATTTCAATTGATCGATACAGGTTATAGTGATTAATCGTTTGCGGACCAGTTGTTTGAGTCATGGTCATGAGGTTACTCAAAGGAATCATTTCACCCTGTCTGGAACGCACGTACAACTGACTAATATGTTCTGGATTAGAACGAAATTGTTGATCTGCCTGGATATAAACACGATAGGTGCGACCAAATGCATTGAAATCATTGACGTAGCGCGAACCGAGATAGGTTTGCAGTGTACTGTAAATTTCATCGACTGAAACTTGCAATGCCTCCGCTTTATCGCGATCAACTTCAAGCAACAGTTGTGGTGCGTTTGCCGTATAGGTGCTAAAAACAGCCTGCAATCCTGGGGTTTGATTAGCACGATTGAGCAGTTCACCCTTCATCTGATCGAGCGTGCTAATATCACTGGTGGTACGATCGCTTCGATCTTGCAGTTGAAATACAAAACCACCTACACTGCCCAAACTTTGAATCGTCGGTGGATTGATTGCCAGCACCGGAGCTTGCGGAATCGCCATCAGTGATCCTCGTACCCGATTCAGAATGCCTGATACCGTCTGTTCCGGATTGGTTCGTTCAGTCCAAGGCTGGAGGGGCGCAAACATAAATCCTCGATTAGGAGCATTGCCGCTAAATCCTACACCACCAACGGCAAAGGTTGCTCGGATTTCGGGCACGTCGAGCAACTGTTGTTCCGCTTGCTCCACAATCTGTTTGGTGTAATTTAAGGATGTGCCATCGGGTCCTTGAATCAAATTGATGAAATATCCTTGATCTTCATCGGGTAAAAAGGCTTGTGGGACGCGCAGGTAAAGCCAACCCGTTAACCCTAAGGACGCGATAAACAGGATGAGCACGGCTCCCTTAAACCGAATGATGAAATGAAGGGCACGATTATAAACACGACGCAGCCAATTGAGAAACCCATTGATGCGATTAAAGCTCCAACCTAACCAGCCTCGTGATTGAGGCTGTTGACGTAGCAATAGAGCAGAAAGGGCGGGAGTCAATGTCAGCGCATTAAAGGTAGAAATAGCAATGGCAAAGGCAATTGTTAGAGCAAACTGCTTATAGAGTTGCCCAGTAGTTCCAGGGAAAAAACCCACCGGAATAAACACTGCCATCAGCACTAACGATGTGGCGATGACTGCCCCAAACAGTTCGTGCATGGCTTCAATTGCAGCTCGAGCTGGACTCAGCCCTTTTTCTTGAATTAAACGGGAAATATCTTCTACGATAACGATCGCATCATCCACAACCACTCCGGTTGCTAATGTCAAACCAAATAACGTCAGGCTATTGAGTGAAAAGTCGAATAGTTTTACGAATACAAAAGTGCCAATCAAAGAAATGGGAATCGTGATGGCTGGAATGATCGTGGTGCGCCAATCTTGCAAAAAGATGAAAATTACCAGCACAACTAGCAATACTGCTTGAACCAGAGTGATGACGACTTCCTTGAAAGATGCCTCTACAAACAATGAAGAATCATAGGGAATGTCGTAGGTCAAGCCGGCAGGAAAGCTCTCTGCCAATCGTTGCATTTCAGTCTTGACCGCTTTTGCAATGTTCAAAGCATTGCTGCCTGGAATCTGAATCACCTGATAGCCCACTGAAACATGTCCTCTATAGCTGGCGAACGAGCTATAGTTTTCAGCCCCTAACTCAACCCGACCCACATCTTTCAATTTCACCAGCGTGCCATCAGTTTCGGCTTTCAGCACAATCTCCTCAAACTCGTTTGCGTCTCTCAGCCTACCGATCGTCTGCAAGTCAATTTGATAGAGTTGCTCATCAGATACAGGCGGTTGTCCAATACTACCAATCCCTAGCTGCACATTTTGTTGATTGAGGGCGTTAATTACGTCCTGAGCCGTAAGGTTACGGCTGGCAAGCCGATTCGGGTCTAGCCAAACTCGCATGGCGTAACGACGTTCACCAAACGCAAGAATGTTGCCAACGCCCTCAATGCGCCGGAGCGGATCTAGTACATAGAGATCCACATAATTGCTGATAAAAATATCATCATAGCGATCGTCTTCGCTATAGATTGCCATTGCTAAGACAATACCGCTAGACTGCTTTGATACCGATACGCCCGTTTGTTGCACAGCTTCTGGTAAGCGCGGTTCCACTTGCAGTACCCGATTTTGCACATCAGATGCAGCGACATCAATGTCATATCCCTGCTCAAAGGTGACGACGATTGTACTCGTGCCATCGTTACTACTGGTCGAACTCATATACCGCATGCCTTCGACCCCATTAATCTGCCGTTCCAACACAGTAGTGACAGTGTCTTCGACGACTTGAGCATTGGCACCGACATAGTTTGCAGTCACCGTGATTTGCACTGGGCTGATGTCAGGATACTGCTCGACGGGTAAAGTAGGCAGACTAACTAATCCCGCCACTAGAATAACCAAAGCACAAACGATCGCAAAAACAGGTCGTTTGATGAAGAAATCAGCGAACATAAGCTAACTCTGTAATACTAGAAATTCCGATGCTAGGATTCGGGGGTAATCGGTACACCATCCCTTAGAGCCAGGACTCCTGAGGTAACAATGCTTTCTCCTGGCTCTAATCCATCAAGAACTTGATAATCATTGCCCTCCACGCTGCCGAGTTCAACTAAGCGCTGTCGAGCCACGAATCCTGACTCTGAGGGTTCAATCACATAAACGAAGGCTTCTCCACCTAAGCGCGTCACAGCAGTTGTGGGAATAAGTACACCGGGTTGCTGATTCCAAATCACGCTTGCCCGCACAAATTGATCCGTTCGCAATTGCCCATCAGAATTGTCAAGCAAGGCTTTGACAAGAACAGATTGCGTTGTGTTAGCTGTGTTAGGAGCAATGAAAAAAACTTGGCTAGTTCCCAATTTGCGCCCCTGGCTGTCGAATAACTCAACTGGGCTGCCTACTCGCAGTTGAGTTGCCTGTTCAGCCGAGATTGAAAAATTTACCTCTAGCAAATCATTCTCTGAAACGCTGATCAGCTCGGTAGAGGTATCCACGAAGTCACCCACTTTCACAGGAATATCGCCCACAACGCCTGCAAATGGAGCCGCAATTTGAAAATACTGAAGTTGCACCCGTTGTTCTTGAATCCGTGCTTGAGCCTCTTGTACTGCCTTCTCAGCCCGAACAACGGCGGCTTGTTGCGCTCGCATCTGTTCTGTAATAGCACTGAGGTTAGCCTGTGCTACTTCAATGCGGTTAGCATACTGGTCTCGTGTCTGTTGCGAAACAGCTCCCACTTCAGCCAGTGCTGTATAGCGTTCGTATTCTTGTTGATTAAGTTCGACATCCGATAATTTGGATACTCGTTCAGCTTCGAGCGATCGCAATATGGCTCTGGCATTATCTACATTCGCTTGAGCCGATTCTACCGCTGCACTGGTACTGCTGACAGCCGCTTGTTGTTCATCTGGATCAATTTGAATGAGTACGGTTCTGGTAGTAACCCGTTCTCCGGGTGTCACCAGAATCTGAGTAATTTGACCCTGAATTCTGGGTCGTAGCGTCACGGAACGGCGCGATCGCACATTAGCAATGAACTCGGATCGCTCCTGAATGAGGCGCGGCTGTAGGGTCAAGGTTTTGACGGGCATCGCTGGTTGCTGGGCAGTTGCAGGAACTGGCTCACGCCCCGGAGCCAAAACCCACCAAACTCCCAACCCACCGCCCCCTAGCAACAGCAGCCCTAGCAACCACCCCAGACGAAAGTGACGAGGAGGGGCTGAAGCCCTTTGAGAAGATGAATTCGTTGCAGAAAAATCAGATGATTCCATAATTCAACCCTAATCATCCTGCTCATTTAGCTTCGTAGTTTCCTTCTTGTAGCTGCACCACCGCTGGAGGCAATGCTTCTAGACTTCGCATCGACTGAATATTTGCCTCTGACAATGCAGAAAAGGTTAGCACTCCACCCATCACTGCCATGATTGCGTTCTCAGCAAAACTGACGACACCCAGTGGTGCTTTAGAGTTACCGCCCACACAAGCGCAATTTAACGCCAGCTTATCAATGTAGACCGCTTTGAAGACCGAAATTGCACCACTCACACCAACAATCAATGACCCAATTCCAGTAGCAAGCGGGGCAACGCCAGAGAGAAACCCAAGCCCAATTAGTAACTCAGCAAAGGGATAGATTTTTCCATAGGGCTTGAAGCGCTTGGTGACGAGGTCATATTTTTCAAAGCTCTCGGCAAAAGCGTTAATATCCATCAATTTGAGCGAAGCCAGCATTGAGAGCGAAAATCCCATGAAGCCAGGAATTCCAAGCGATGTGGCAAGCGCCATTAGTCCGGCCGTCGAGAAGACCGCAGCGACTGGAGTATAGGAATACTCGGCTTTTTCTGCTTCTACCTTTAGCCGTTCTGCCAAATCTGTGTAACCTCCAACTCGTTCTTTACCAAAGAAAATCTGAGGGGTAGTGGCAACACCGTATTTTGCTTTGAACTGATCGACTTCTTGGCGCGATCGGAGTTTAACATCCTCGAATTCCATACCTTGCTCCTGAAGCAATTTGATCGCACGAAGTCCCCAAGGGCACTCATGCTCAGGCATAGACATCCGATAAACAGTAACGGATGTAGCAGTCGTATTTTTAGTTTTTCGATTCATAACAGTCATAATTTACCTCCTGGAGGTTAAAAATTGTGTTGAAGGCTGCCACAATTGTGATACTCGATCTGCCAGCTAGTACAAATGCTGCAATCCTGATGCACGAGGAGGCACAATCTTTTTAAAGGCATTGCAGCCAGAGCAATGATCCTGGCTCAACTGTTCATCACTGGAAACTGTACAGTAAACTGGAGAGTCAAGCTTTTTTCTCATCATTTATAATCAGCAAGCTACAGCCCAAACTCAGTCTTGAGTTGAGCAACCCAAGCCTTGATGCGTTCTTCTGTTAGTTCAGACTGGTTGTCTTCATCTAGGGCTAGCCCCACAAACTTACCGTCTCGGAGTGCTTTAGAATCACTGAACTCATATCCTTCAGTAGACCAGTAGCCAACCGTTTCGCCACCAAGTTCAGAAATTTTTTCCTCCAGTATTCCCATTGCATCCTGGAAAGTATCGGGATAGCCAATTTGATCGCCTTCTCCAAAGTATGCAACTTTCTTTCCGCTAAAATCGATGTTATCTAGCTGATCGTCGTAGAAACTTTCCCAGTCGCTCTGTAGCTCTCCTACGTTCCAGGTCGGACATGCAATGATGATGTACTGATATTCATTAAAGTCGTTAGGTTCAGTTTGCGAGATATCCTGTAGTGTTACAACAGCGTCACTACCAAACTCTTTTTGAATCAATTCTGCTGCGGTTTGCGTGTTGCTTGTTTGAGTTCCATAAAACAAAGCAATCTTAGCCATAATTACCTCCAAGGAAAATAACGATTAGGAACAAAATCATCGAATGAAAGGCAACTAACAGGATCTATCAGTGCTGTTAGCTGAGAGTAAATGTTCTAAAAGATTAGATAAATGCATAGCTTGATTGAGGCGATCGCTAATGTAATTTCGGTACCAGATAGCTAATTTTGTCTGAGTCAACTTGGTTTTTAGCTCAGTCGAACAGCTTTTGGATCAATTTATAACTTGCTTGCTGAGATAAATTCACTTTCAGTCTCTAGTTAGCTAAAGAGTCACGATGATCTCACAAAAAACTCAAAAAAATTCTATTTTTGTTTGGGTTTTAAAATGTTGTTATTGAACGGGTTCGCCTTAATCAGTTGATCCGCTCTAATCATGAAAATCATAACCTCCTGCCAGCCCTAAAGGTGTTCGGTTTAGTGGGACTTAGGCATGAAACACACTGATTAAACCCGTTCAATAATTGGACAAATGGTATCTTCAGGATGTTCAGGAATGGTTTCCCAACCTGATAGTAATCCTCTTAATTCCTGTTTGAGAATTTGCAGTTGCTGGATTTGTTGTTCGATCGCCTCCAGCTTATCTTCCAACTTTACCTTGATGTGATCGCACGGTAGGTCGCCCTGGTCGTAAACATCTAGAAATTCCTTAATCTCCGACAGACTTAATCCTAATCCTTGGGCACGCTTGATGAAGCTCAACCGAGAGAACACATCTGAGTTAAACAAGCGATATCCACCTTCAGTTCTCCCAGTTGTCTTCAGTAAACCTAGCTCTTCGTAGTATCGAATCGTTTTGATCGGCATACCACTTGTTTTTGCAACTGAACCAATCAATTTAGGAGAGTGTTGAACTAACATACCGACTACACCATCCTCTAGTGTTCTTTCTTCTATCCTAAACTCTCTAGTCTACTAGAGAGTCAAGGGGCGTTGCAGGGCAATTGTCACTGAACAAACATCGCCTACCTCACCTGTATTGAAGTTTGAGCAATAACCTTCCCATCACTAGTGCTATTAGAAGCTCGCACTTCAATCACACCACGATTCATCTTCATGCCACACATGAACTCATACTCGCCTGCTTGTTCTGGTGTAAATTCCACCGTTGTTGTTTGATCGAGTGGAAGGTTCACCGTGATCGCAAAGTCTGGAATCATTAATTGGTCATAGCAACTACTGGGATTTTGGCGATCGAAATGCAAACGAACGGGGTTTCCAGCTTCGACGATGACTCGCTTTGGTTGATACCCTTTCGCAACGGTTATGGTTGCCTGTTGGATTCCTGCTGGTGTCATTATCGCTTCAACACCAGAGGCTGAAACCGTAGACTGATCCGCGTGATGAGTGTGATCAGAGTGATGAGTAGGTTGAGGAACAGAGGCGATCGCCATTGCCATACCTCCGTTTGCAGACTGCACTTCCACCACACCTCGAAACATATTCATGCCGCAGGTAAACTGATATCTGCCAGGTTTATCAGGCGTAAACTCGATTGGGGTGATTTGGTTGAGTGGTAGCTCTTGGGCGATACGAAAATCAGGGAAACGTACCTCCTCTAAGCAACTGCTGGGATCTTTGCGATCGAAGTTTAATCGCACGGGTTGCTCAGCTTGCACCACAATATGGCTCGGTTCATATCCACCATCGACTCTGACAGTCACCTCCTGAACTCCGCCCTGAGTGGTTGCCTTACGCGACTTTGGTTTACTGAGCAGAAACCACCACAGTTCCAACCCAATTAACCCTAATCCACCCAGTGTTACCGCTACTTTATTCGCAATAGGTTGATCAATGCGGCGAAATTGTCCGGTTTGTTCAGTCGGCTGCATGTCGCTCATGTCGTGAGGCATTTGTGCAACCGCTCTGCTAGATGCTACTCCTAGCACTAATCCCAAGCTTGCAATACCACTGATGATTGTTGTTTTCTTCACCATCGAGAAATCCTCCTATCCAAGTGTCCCTAAGATTGAGCCGGAAATCACACCGAGCAGAAAACCGAATCCTATGAGTGTTCCAAAAAACGCTATTGTCTTGAGCATTGTCATTTCCTCCTGCTTTCGTCCGTTTCATCTAACTCCGTGTTTTAGGTTGAAAGTTCCGCAGACGTAGCGCATTCGTCACAACCGACACTGAACTGAATGCCATTGCTGCACCCGCAATAATTGGACTGAGCAACCAACCGAAGATCGGGTAGAGAATGCCAGCCGCGATCGGAATGCCTGCCACGTTGTAGATGAAGGCAAAGAATAGGTTTTGTTTAATGTTGCGAATGGTGGCGCGAGAAAGTTGAATTGCAGTCACGATGCCTTGCAAATCCCCAGAGATCAGCGTGATATCACTGGCCGCGATCGCCACATCCGTTCCCGTGCCAATTGCCATCCCGACATCCGCTTGAGCGAGAGCAGGCGCATCGTTAATACCATCTCCCACCATTGCCACAATTCTGCCTTCTGATTGGATTTTTTCTACGGTTGCCGCTTTTTGATCGGGACGCACTTCTGCAAACACTCGTTCAATCCCCACTTCCCGCGCAATCACTTCGGCGGTACGACGGTTGTCTCCAGTCAGCATCACCACTTCTAAGCCTAATTTTTGCAAGGTGCGGATTGCATTAACCGAAGAGGATTTAACGGCATCGGCAATCCCCATAATGCCCTCAACTTTGCCATCTACGGCAAGCCAAATGACGGTTTTGCCCAAGTATTCCAATCGTTCCCACTGTTGCTGCAAAGCACTCGTATCAATGCCCAACTCGTTCATCCAACGATGCGTACCAATTTGCACCAAATGCATTTGGCTCTGTTGCTGTGCCTGAGGCAAATGTATTTGCAAACGGTCTGATACATATCCCTGTACGCCGCTTCCAGCGATCGCCTCAAATTCTCGCGCATCTGCTAATTCCACACCTTGAGCTTGGGCATATTGCACAACTGCCTCAGCAAGGGGATGTTCGGAATTGCGTTCCACCGATGCAGCTAATTGCAGTAATTTTAATTCGTTGCGATTGGCTGTACCATTCACTGTGACGAAATCGGTAACAGTGGGTTTTCCTTGCGTGATTGTCCCTGTTTTATCAAGGACGATCGTTTGGAGCTTATGCGCCATTTCCAGGCTTTCTGCTCCTTTGATCAAGATGCCGTTCTCGGCTCCTTTTCCCGTACCCACCATGATCGAGGTGGGTGTCGCTAATCCCAGCGCACAGGGACAGGCAATAATTAGTACACCAACGGTGGTAATCAATGCTGGACAGGCAATAATTAGTACACCAACGGTGGTAATCAATGCTATTGTAACGTTACCGATGATGTTGTACCAGAGGATGAACGTGAGAATAGCAATCGCAATCACCGCAGGCACAAACCATCCCGTCACCTGATCGGCAAGTCGCTGAATCGGAGCTTTGGAACCCTGTGCCTGTTGCACCAGCTTCACAATTTGCGCTAAGAAAGTATCTTTACCCACCCGCGTTGCTCGGAATTTGAAGCTACCTGTTTTGTTGATCGTTGCGCCAATCACTTCATCGCCCGGATGTTTTTTAACGGGAATACTCTCTCCCGTGACCATCGCTTCATCAATGGTGGAGGAGCCATCGACAATCTCGCCATCCACCGGAATCTTTTCACCCGGACGTACCAAGACGACATCTCCCAACACGACTTGTGCGATCGGCACATCTACTTCTTGCCCATTGCGAATCACTCGTGCGGTTCTCGCCTGCAACCCCATCAGCTTACGAATGGCTTCAGAGGTTTGTCCCTTTGCCCGGTTCTGTAACAACCCTCCCAACAGAATCAAGGCAATAATGACGGCTGCCGCCTCAAAGTACACATCCGGACTCAGCCCCTGGTTCACGAACCACTGAGGGAAAAATGTCGGAAATAGCGAGTAAAGATAAGCGGTTCCGGTGCCGATCGCCACCAGCGTATCCATCGTTGCGGTATGGCGTTTTAAGGCTTTCCAAGCATTGACGAAGAATTCACTTCCTGCCCAAAACAATACGGGAGTTGTGAGGACGAGCTGGAACCAGGGATTGTGCAGCCACATGGGGATAAAGGGAATGGGTAAGCCTGTCATAACAGGCAGTGAGCCAATTACCAGAATGGCGCTGACAACACCACTGACCCAGACTTTACGAGTTAACTTACGGTTCTCGGCTTGTCGTTCTCGTCGTTCCGCATCATCTTCGGGGGCAAGCACATCATCTTGCATGGGTTGAGCTGCATATCCTGCCGCATCAACCGCTTCCTGAATCGCGGCTACGTCCGTTTTACTCGGATCGTAGGTGACAGATGCTTGCTCGGCTCCGAAGTTGACGCTGCATACTTCAACACCGGGAACCGATCGAATTGCTTCTTCAATGTTGTTGGCACAGGAGGCACAACTCATGCCTCGCAGTTTTAAGGTTGCGTTTTCCATGTGTTACCCCCCATTTCTCTGGATGCTTTGCTTATGCGACGGTATAACCCGCATCAGTAATGGCTTGTTTGATTGCCGTTTCAGACTGCTGCGTTTCAATATTGACCAACTTGGTTTTAGGATCAGCTTGTACCGTTGCCACCGGATCAACAGCTTTGACAGCGTTCGTGATGGTTTCTCCACAAGCGGAACAAGCCATATTGGGAACAGTAAGCTGTAAGGTCATGATTTTCATCCTCCTGCTATGAACTATCTTTATCTTGAAGTGTCCAGTACACTAGAGAGTCAAGGGGGGGCAAGCAAATTTTGAAAACCTATCAAAAGACAGAACCACTTAGCTTGAGTAGGTTTGTTGCTCGGCAATCCGTACAACGAAGGGGACGGTAATGACCTGTCCATCACGCTGTAACTGTGCCCAGGTTTTGTAAAGTCCAGCACGAGGAAAGCTTGTATGTGCGCTAATTTGAGGGGTGATGGTATCGACTGAGTGCAGTTCACCAGAGTGTGTGTGTTGATGAGTAGAGGATGAAACTGCATGATCGGAGTGATGGGCTGCCGATGCGCCGTGATGCTCCATCGGATGAACATGCAGAAACTCTGCGCCATCTTCGCTGATGATGACAAAGTGGGCGAGCGCACCCAGGTAAGGTTGAAGATCGGTGACTGGCTCATGGGTCTGCTCATCTTCAACAACAAAATCGAGCAGTACGCCTTCACCCGCACGCAGGGGTTGGTTTGCCCTCATTGTGACTCGTATGCCATTCACTGTTTTCGTTGGGAGTTCATCTTCAATCAGGGCGATCGACTCACGTGCTTTTCCGAGAACTTGCAGACTCAGTTGATTCACAATTTGGTGCGTGTCGATCGGCGTGTAATCGACATAAAGCCGATAATTACCAGCTTGTGGAAAGGTATGCGTGACACGAAAACGACCATCGGTTTGTTGTTCTGGATGCAAGTGATGGAACTCGCTCAGGTCTTCAGAGACGACAAGCAGATGCATGGCTTGCTCATGCACAACTTGGAGATTGTGCATGAGCAAGCCATTGGCATTCCGAATGGTAAAAACAAGGTCTACCACCTCACCCGCTTTAACGTCGGCAGGCTTTGATTCAAACTCAACTTGATAAGCAGATAGAGCCGGACCTGCGATCACATTTTCAGTGGATGTCATCATTTCAATCCTCCTGCAATAAACTACTTCTATCCTGAAGTCTCCAGTACACTAGAGATTCAAGAACATTAGGAAAAATCTTTTGTAACGTCAGTAAAGCAAAACTGAGGCATCCCGAATCCTTGATCTTTCGGACTTTTTCGATAGATGCAATGCAGTTTCTTTGGCGAAAACTACAGTGTACTGGAAGTAACTATAAAAAAATGATTAAAGCTTGTCTTGAGATTTCTTGCGAAAGTTTGGAATTCTTGCTGTTTTTTAGTGTTGTCTCTTGGCGATATCAGAATTGTTGTTGATAGGTTCTGGGAGACATTCCTACTGCTCTCCGAAAAGCGGTTGCAAATGTGCTTTGATCCGAGTAGCCGCACTGAAGAGCAATGTCGATGATGAGTGTTTGCTTCTGTTCTAATAGCTGCTTTGCTCGCTCCATCCGTTGCTGCATCAAATACTTGTAAGGAGAGACTCCAATGGATTCTCTAAATAGGCGGCAGAAGTAGTATTGGCTCATGCCGAGATGAGTAGCAAT
This sequence comes from Chroococcidiopsis sp. TS-821, assembly GCF_002939305.1. Classification (NCBI taxonomy): domain Bacteria; kingdom Bacillati; phylum Cyanobacteriota; class Cyanophyceae; order Chroococcidiopsidales; family Chroococcidiopsidaceae; genus Chroococcidiopsis; species Chroococcidiopsis sp. TS-821. The sequence continues at coordinate 17,057 of NZ_MVDI01000006.1, forward strand.
TGCCTCTAACGACAAATTCTCATCTAAGTGTTCATTGATATAAGCGATCGCTTGATTCAGTTTGTGTTTCGGTAATCCTCTACATTCAAAGGTTGGTTCTCGCTCCATGTCCATCGTTATTCTCTCCTTAAAACACCTACTAGCGTCGTTTGGTTGAACCTGAAGTCCGGTATTGGTGGCTTTGTGCGGTTAATAAAGCTAAAGCAGCCGCACGAGCTTGCCCTGCCGCATCTGAACGCTTTTCCATTAAGGCAAGCACAATTGCCCCTTCAATCAACAGCAATAGTTGACGGGCTAAAGATTCTGCGTTTTTTATTGCTGCCGCTTGTGTCAGTCTGAGGATGTATTGGTAAAGTGCTTGCTTGTGTTCCAGGGCCACTTGATAACCCGGATGATCTGAATTCACAAGTTCAACTGTTGCATTGATGAATGCACACCCTCGAAAATTGGGCTGCTCAAACCAGTCTTTCAACGCATCAAACATAGCGAGTAGGCGTTCAAACGGAGTCTTCCCGTACTGTTCAACCGTTGCTTCAAACCAACGTCGCCAGTTCTCATCCCGCCGCCGCAGAAACTCTGCGACTAATTAATCTTTGGAGTGGAAGTGATTATAAAGCGACATTTTGGCAACACCCGAATGAGCCACGATCTCATCGACCCCAACGTGCTGAATGCCCTTCTGATAGAACAATTTCAAGGCAGCATCTAGAATGCGATCGCGAGCAGATTTTTTAGGAGAAGTTGATTTCATGAACGTTTTTATGTAGACCTGTCTGTCTATTTAGGGTGACTCTAATCTCTGGAAATTTATCAATGCCAACTATGGGTTTGACTCAACTCTAGTGTTCTACTTAGTTCGACTGTGCGTGATGCTCCTTCACTGCTCGATGGCTTGCTCTATGAAACCAATATCAGACTTGTCCCATAGCCGTCGTAGTCCCACTAAAGCGCTTTGTGCCATGCATAAACTGGGAACGTTCGCCGAGATCCTGACCAGTTTTCCACAAATGCATTCCCAATCTAAGCTGATCGGGTTCCCAAGCATTTAGCGCCTCAGGAACCTGATGGTTCTGTTCTAGGAGAGCGTCGGCAAGGGCGATCGCATTAGCCGATGCTTTCGAGGTGCTGGCAGCCGTATGAGGACGAGAAATGAAGGCAGCATCCCCAACCAGGGCGACTCGTCCAAAGCTCATTTGCGGTACTCCTAAGTCTAAAATTGCCTGCACAAAGGGTTCTTTTGTAGCAGCAACTAGCTTTTGAAAGGGGGGAGCCAGTACCGCATCCGCATAAGATCTCATCTCTCGCTCAACAGTGGGAGCTAAAAACCCTGGAGGAACTGAATAATCTCGCCGTCTTCCCTCTTTGTCAGTCAGAATTTGGGGCAGTTCTGTCGTTTCGTCATAGTTGACATACCAAACCCAGTTAAAGCGACGTTCTCCGGGCACAAGCGATTCATTCTCACCGGGAACCAGGTATTGCAGAATGTGGGAATTGGGAAATTGGAAGAAGATGAATCGTTCTGTAAAGAGAGCGGCTGTCGCTGGATCAAGATCTGCTTCATCCACTAATCCTCGATAACCGACGTATCCTGCATAGTGATAATGATAAGTGGGCAAAAGCAGTTGACGCACCGTTGAACCAGGACCATCTGCACCCACCAGCAATGCAGCAGTGACAGAGGTTCTATCTGTAAATATTGCAGTAACCTCTTCATTGGTTTGCTGAATATCTGTTAGTCGCTTTCCAGTATGGTAGTGTTCGACTGGAAAATGCCGCCGCATGGAGCCATAGAGCATATTCCAGGATGTTAAAGTTTGACGCATGGGCATTGCTAGTTTAATGCTGCCATCGCGGTTGAGGTAATAGCGTTCCTGTGCAATGACACCCAATGAATCAACTGGAATCCCTGCCCGTTGAAACGCTTCAATGACATCGGGTTGCAGGACAATGCCACCACCGCGACTATCAAGAGCATGGGGCGATCGCTCATAGACATCGACCTGCCACCCGATCGATCGCAACATGATTCCAGTGAATAAACCACCCAATGATCCACCAATGACAATGGCATATTTTTCTTTAGAGTTCATTGTTCAACTCCAATTCGCTTTCTAGTTCAAACATTGGATAGCATTTGATTCCTGGAGAAATCATAAGAGACATCATTTTCTAAATAGCCAATAAATTCAAGCTTCGGCTAGAAACTTGTGGACAAATGTAACTGCCATTGCCCCTTCTCCGACTGCTGAAGCAACTCGCTTGGTCGATCCATGCCGCACGTCACCCGCAGCAAACGATCCCGGAACACTGGTTTCAAGAAAATAAGGATCGCGATCAATTGACCAGCAAGCGGGCAACTGACCATTCTTAAGCAAATCCGATCCGGTAATCAGATAACCTGCCTCATCTCTCACAATGTTGGTATCTTTTGCCCACTCTGTGTTCGGCACACCACCAATACAGATAAAAAGATATTGAGTATCAATAGTTCGCACCAAATTTTCGCTACAGTCCGTAATTTCAACTTGCTGTAGGCTGCCCTCACCATCTAGCCTCGTAACTTGAGCATTAAAAAGCACCTCAACATTGGCGGCATTCAGGATGCGATCGATCAAATATTTTGACAATGTAGATGCCAGAGTGCTGCCTCGAACAATCATCGTCACCTGCTTGGCATACTGTGAGAAATGCATGACGGCTTGACCTGCTGAATTACCGCCACCAACCACGAGAACCTGCTGATTCCGGCACATGGACGCTTCACTCACACCCGCGCCATAAAATAGCCCCCGGTTCAGAAAACGATCTTCGTTGGGCAAATTTAATCGTCGATACTCTACACCTGTCGCACAAATGTTGGTACGGGCAATCATTTTGCTGCCGTCTGCCATATCGACATAAATGCGATTGTTTCTAAATTCTGCCTTAATTCCTTCACGCAATAGCAAGAGTTCAACACCGAATTTAACCGCCTGCTGACGCGCTCGTTCCGCTAGTTCTGCACCCCGAATTCCTTCAGGAAACCCCATATAATTTTCAATCAGTGAACTGGTTCCAGCTTGCCCTCCAACGGCTTGTCGCTCAATCAGGACAGTCCGCAGCCCCTCAGAAGCTGCATAAACGGCTGCACTCAGCCCCGCCGGACCTGCTCCATAGATCGAAAGATCGTATTCTTTGAATTTAGGCTGGGCTACCCACCCCAACCTTTGAGCAATGTCACGAATGGTTGGTGCAAACAGTCGAGTACCATCTGGAAATTCAACGACTGGTAAACGCAGATCGTTCAGGGCAGCAAATCCCAATTCTCGATGGCAGTCCTCGTCGCTTGTAAGTTCAACCCAATCAAATTCAACCACACTTCGATTGAGAAAATCGCGGATCTCGTAAGCTTCTGCTAGATTGGGTTGACCATACAGCCGCACTTGGTTTTGAGGTTTGTTTTGGTGTTCCGCTGAATCTAGGTAATCTAATTTAGTCATCATCGGACTTAAACCTTCTCTAATTCTGTTGCAGCACGCAGGGCAGCGAGAAAAATCTCGGTAGGCTGCCCCCCCACTAACACTTCCTTGCCAATGCAGATGGTGGGAACACTCCGAATTCCTTGAGCGATCGCTTGACGTTTCAATGCTTCAATTTCTTGAATCCCTGCTTGTGAAAGAAGAAATGTTTTGACGTGCGCTGAATCTAAACCAATTTCAGCAGCGAGATTTACCAGCGTACCAACATCACCAATATCCTGACCTTCTGTGAAATAGGCTCTCAGAATCCGTTCTGCCATCTCCGTTGCTTTGCCCGCATTACCTGCGAACCAAGTTAATCGGTGGGCTTTGAGGGTATTGGGAGTAACTTTCATCAAGTCGTAGCGAAATTCAATACCGTTGGCTTGCCCTGCCTGTACCGTTTTGGCATCCAGTTGTTGTGAATATTCCCAACTGCCAAATTTATTGGTGCGGTAAGTTTTGCGATCCATCCCCGCTTCTGGCATATCTGGGTTTAGCTCAAACGGATACCAGATGCGCTGAATCTCAACTGAATTACCCAGTTGTGCGTTAGCGGAGCTTAACGAAGTTATTGCTTTCTGTAAGTTGGTGTCTGCAACTAAACACCAGGGACAAATAAAATCTGAAGTCATTTCGATCGTTAAGGTCATGGCTTTCCATTTGCTCCAAAATGTTTATCCTTGCAAGAATACTTTTGAAATTTCTGATTTTAAAGTTTCTGGGTTCCATTCACCATTTAGTCGAATCCCATTAATAAAGAAAGTCGGTGTACGACTGACTCCACTTTGTATTCCACTCGCTATGTCTTCATGCACTCGCTCTAAATGAACATCTCGTCTCATTTGATGTAGAAAATGATTAACATCCAATCCTATTGTCAAAGCATACTTTACTAAATTGCCGTTATTCAAAGCATGTTGATGAGTCAATAAATAGTCATGCATTTGCCAAAATTTACCTTGGGCGGCGGCGGCTTCAGCCGCTTCAGATGCGTGTTGAGCTTCCGGGTAAAGATTGACTTGTGGAAAATGGCGAAATACAATCCGTAGCTGTTCTCCTAGCTGCTGCTGAAGTTGTTGAATTACGGTTTGAGCCGCTGCACAATTTGGACAGGCATAACTGCCATATTCCACTAAGGTTATCACTGCGGTCTCTGCTCCCTGGATGTGGTCACGCTGTCCTACTGGAATTGCCAGTTGATTAGAATCATTTGCTGAATTCACGGCTACTCTACCCAACCCATCGCTGAGTCTGCAACACCTTTCCTTACAAGCAAAATTGGCACATCTAACTCTGCTCCTGCTGTCAAGCTACCGTAAAACCTATGTTTTAGGCACGATGCAAACATCCAGTCTTTGACCTAGACGAAACGCTAGGTGTTTAATCAATTACAGCAAATCCCAAAAATCTAGTCTTGCTTAGACAAATGAATCTGCTTGTTATAGCTTGATGATTCCGCGTTTTAGGGCTGTTACGACAGCATGAGTGCGATCGCTCACTCCCAACTTACTCATCAAATTAGACACATGAAATCGCACAGTACTCTCCGAAATGCCAATGGCTTCACCGATCTCGCGATTATTTTTACCGTCCGTCATGAGCGTTAAAACCTGACGTTCGCGATCGCTCAACTCTGACATACTGAGGCGAGAAGCCAGTTTAGAAGTGAGTGAATTGGGAATATGCTGCGCTCCAGTACAAACGGCACGAATCACTTCAACTAACTCATGACAGGGGGTATCTTTGAGCAGATAGGCTTTGGCTCCAGCCCGAAATCCCTGGTAAATGTCCTCATCCCCATCGTAGACCGTGAGCATAATAAAACAGGCGTTGGGAAACTCAGCCCGGACGGTCGCAACGACCTCAGCCCCGCCCATTTCCGGCATCCGCAAGTCTACAATTGCCACATCAGGCTGATGCAAACGAAATTGCTCGACGGCTTCTAGCCCATCACCCGCCTGAGCAACGACGGTCATACCTGGCTGCTTGTTAAGAATTGCCGCTAGCCCGTCGCGGACTACGGGGTGATCGTCAGCAATTAAGATCCGAAGGGGTTGAGGCTCAGGGTTCATAATTGAAGGCAGAACGGGATTTAGCAGGGCTTTGTCTTACATTCTGGTTAAAATTTTATGCTCTGACATTTTTATTAATCAACCGAAATATTACTTTGCTGTCGCTTTAGCTTGGATGGGTAGGGGCTGTGATATGAACTTCAGTTCCTGTACCGATTTGGCTATTGATCTGCAATTGAGCATTCAGTAGGTCTGCCCGTTGCTGCATTCCCTTTAAGCCAAAGCCGTTGGTCGGCTGCTCTAGGTCAAACCCACACCCATCATCTTGAATACACAGCGATACTTTCTGTGTAGCATACGAGAGATTAATCTGAATCGTAGATGGGTCAGCATGACGAAGCGCGTTGTTTAGAGACTCTTGAACCATGCGAAATAGGTGCATTCCCACTTCTGGATTTAGCGGATAAGGAGTCCCTTCAACGTTAACTGAGATAGGGACATCAGTATTGCACCTCATCTGCTCAATCAGTTGATGGAGAGAGGATAATAAATCGCTGTAAGCCGCGTCTTCTTGCAGCAGCAGCGATACTGAACGGCGGGCTTCTGCCAATCCTTCTCGCGTGAGATTGCTGGCTCGTTTTAGGTGAACAATGACTTGTTCTGGGTCATCGATCAGGTTAAGAGTGGCTGCTTGCAGTTGCATGAGGATTCCGGCAAAGCTTTGAGCCAGCGTATCGTGAATTTCACGCGCCATGCGATTACGATCTTCAAGGATCGCCGCTTGTTTTGCCTCTTCTGCCAACCGTGTCAATTGAATTGCCAGCGTTACTTGTTGAGCTAGGGCATAGGTGAGTTCAATTTGTTGCTCAGTGAAGTGGCGATCGCTTGGAAGAAAGACGATCAGTGCCCCGATCGTTCTGTCACCCAGAATCAACGGCATATTGAGAAAACGGTTCACCCCACGCGATTGATACCAGGCTCCTGCATCTAACCCATACTCATGAGCAATTCGGCTATGAACTTCACTGCTGGCAATATCTTCAGTAATGAAGTACCTCCGGCGATGATGCGGACTGTCTTGCTGAATCATCTCCGGCGGAACCGGATAGCCAAACAAGCCAACATGACCCGATTGCTCTTCCGGCTTGAGGATCTTTTCTTGCCAGTAGGTCAGTCCAACGTAAGCAATGTTATCAGGTTTTGGATGATACCAGTATTCAGTGAGCGTTGCATCTAGTTGCTCTGCAATCACTTTAAGCACATGTCCTAAAAAGCGATTGAGGTCAGTCTCTGTTGCTAAGGCATCAACGGTTTGCTTGAGTGCATCATTCGCTTTTGCCAGTTCTGCGACGCGATCTTGCTCCGCTTGCAGGAGGGCCTGTTGTGCCAACCGCAGTTCGGTAATATCGAGTTGTGATGCCCAACCGCCGATCGCACAGCCATCTTTAATGATTGTGGTGATGTTGTTGAGGAAATAGCGTGGGTTGCCGTAACGATCGATTTCTTCTGTTTCAGCGTTACGAAGTTGATAGCGACTTTCGATCAAAGCTCTCATGAAAGACTGATTTTGCTGTGATGTGGAAACATCTATATCACTCAAACGCAGTCCAACAATGGATTCAGCGTCGTCAAAGCCATACATTGCTGCATAGGTGGCATTCCCTTCAGCAACACATAAGCTGCGATAGTACAAATCAATCTGTTCTTCAATCGGCAAATGCAACGGAATTGGTGGATCATATTCAACCCGAAAAATTCCTTCGCTGCTGATTTCAAATAAGGTGCGGTAGCGTTCTTCCGATTCAGAGAGACGATCGAGCGTTTGTTGTAATTCGGTGTTGAGGCGTTCGAGTTCTTGCGATCGGGCTTGCTCGGCTTCGAGTAAGGCTTGTTGTGTCTCTCGCAGTTCGGTGATATCAATCTGAGTACCCCAAGCATTCACCAAATAGCCATCCTGGATGGTATAAACTCCACTGTTGAGGAAGTAGCGTAGCCGTCCCTGCCGATCAATTTCCTCTGTTTCCAAGTTACGAAAGCGGTATCCACTTTCTATTGTGCCTCGAATAAAGAGCGCATTTTTCTCTGAACCTGGAGCATGTACATCGGAATTTTTCAAGCCAATTAACTCATTAGGATGGTCTACACCATACATGGCAGCAAAGGCAGGATTGGCTTTAACCACGTGAATGCTGTTATATAGCCATTCACATTGTTTCTCGATAGGTAAGGTGACTGGACAAGGCGGGTCAATCTCCATGTAGTGGAATCCTTCGCTGCTCAACTCAAATAGAGTCCGAAACCGTTCTTCGGATTCCGAGAGGTGATCGAGCGATTGCTGGAGTTGGATGTTGAGGCGTTCGAGTTCTTGCGATCGGGCTTGCTCGGCTTGCAACATTGCTTTTTGGGTGCGATCGCGTTGAATGGCACTGCCAATACAATTAGCAGCAATTTTCAAGACTGCCAGTTCTGCTAGAGTACGATGCTTTGCCTCACGGCAGTCGTCCAGTCCCAATACCCCCCACCATTTGCCCTCAACAAAGATCGGTACGAGGTAAAACGCTTTGACTCCGATCGCCGCTTGCTTGCCCCGAAAAGGTTCTGGCATTTGCTCAATCTGGCAGCTAACGGGTTGCCCTTGGCAAAACAAGTCATGCCAATCTCGAATTTCCTCATAGCATCCCTGCGACGTATTCAAATCAAAAATCTGGGCGATTGTATGGGGTGAGTTCCACTCATACAGCACCTTCCAACCAGGTAATTCTTTAGATGGAAGAGTAAAGTTCTCGATCACAGTCACGCGATCGGTTTCTAAACCTTCGCCAAGGGTTTGTAGAGCAGTCTTAACCGCCTCATCAAAGTTCTCGATCGTCAGTAGAGCGCTGGCAGCAATCGCTGTAATTTCTAACAGGCGATCGGGTTTCCACAATTCCGGATTGGCTTTCTCTAGCGCTTGAGTCTGTTGCTGAGTTGTCTTTTGTTGTTGATTGACGATCTCGATAGAAAATTCTGTCTCCTTCTGCTGACGTAACTGCTCATTCTCTTGCCGCAGTTGAGCGATCTCTTCTTGTAATTGTTGAACTTGTTGTTCTAGCTTTGTCGAAGGAACAGATTGAGATGCCGTCGTAGGAGAATCAGATGAGTTCATCGGCATTTCCTTAATGGATATGGAGTAGGACGGTAAACATCTGGTTGAATAGCTGCTGTAACTGTTTACTGTCCTAGTATATTTCAGCCGATCAAAGCCGCCTGCTTCCCCTTATCTTTGTTTAAGTTTGAGCAATTACAATGTTCTTCTACTTCCCCTACTACCAGAAGTATTGAATCCAGCCATAAAACAAACTTTACATTTGACCTTGCAAGACTCATACAAGGGTCTCAGGAAGCAGATCGTAGCTCCAATGCACGATCGAACCGTGACGACTCAATTCTAATTGCAAGTAGCGAAACTTATCCAGTAGTTGACGCCCATAGAACGCTGAGATTTCGATTAACTGCAAGATTAAATACGCAATGAGTACCATGTAAATCTGTATCGTCACCCCGTTCACGTTTTTCGTGATCAACTTGTTCAATTTCAGGTGCATCTTGAGAAACTTCCACAACACCTCAATCTGCCAGCGATATGTCGATACGTTTCACCAATCTCTTCATTGCTCGTCTCATCCACATTCGTCGCTAGGCGAAACTCGGTTTGGCTCTCCCGATCGCAAAACCAGACGACCCGATATCGATTGTGATCCAGTTCGGTCTTCATATTGTTCTTAATTCGCACAACAAATTGTGTTCCAGTTAAACTCAATTGGTCGAGGAACTCCCAACCTGCAAAGCCTCTATAATGCCGATGCCGCCTTCCGGTATCATTCCTGTCACGGACTCGGCAAATTTTGCATCGCGCCCCAGCCCTAAATGAATCAGACATTCACCCGGATTACCCTGCTCTAAGTTGATGCCATTGAGCAATTTAACTTGATGATAGCCTTGCATCCAAAACACTTTGCTGGTTAAGGTGATGACCGTTGAATCAATCGGAAACAGCATTTATGCGATCACTGGATTGCGTCGCTTGAGTTGCTGAATTAATTCGATATAAATCCGAAAAAAGTGCTGGTCTTGCCGATTTTTGCAAGCCTTAGAAACGTGGACACATTGACTGAAATACCCGTCCGATTTAGCCGATAAAACAAGTCCCTCATGCGGGTTAAACTGCGGTCGAGTACAAAGGTCAACCAGATTCCAAAGAATAAGCGCGAGTTCAATACAGGGTAGCCATGCGGGCGAAGTTGCTTCAGAATCGATTTGACAAGCGTTGGAAATGAGGTTACTGTCAAGCATCATTTTTTTCGTTGGGGACAGAATACTGCATCCTGCCTCTTTTTTTTCGTTGCTTAATCTTACTTTCAACACTTCTGGGTTTTAGGATCAGCTTGAACCATAGCATTGGGGTCGATCACCTTGATAGCTTTGGTAATCGTGTCGCCACAGGCAGAACAAGCCATGTTAGGAACTGTCAGTTGAAGAGCCATGAATCTAAACCTCTAAATGTGTAACTGCTTCTATCTTGGAGTCTCCAGTTCACGGGAGAGTCAAGGGGGGAAGTGGAAAAAATGATTGAGTCTACTCAACTCATGTTGAAACGAACAAACCCTGGGTCTATCGCTAGATAAACCAGGGCTGCGATCGGCTAAAAATGCAACGCTACAGCTGCGTAACCACGACTGAACGGTGCTACCTTATGCCATTGCAGTTGCCATTTGACGGCAAGACTCTGCACAACGACGACAGGATGCTGCACAGCGACGACAGTGGTTATGGTCATGCTTCTCGCACTCAGCGGCACAGCGTGCGCTCGCTTCAGCACAGACTTGACACAGCTGAGCGTGCAAATCAGAGTTGCGAGCCATAAACCGAGCGCAAATATCACAAGTATCGGCACAATCACGACAGAGCTTAATGTACTGCGCCATCATCTGCACCATGTCACCACTCAAACAAGCATCAGCACAGGTTTCACATTCACGTAAGCAATCCAGACAGTTTTGGATACAAGTTTCAAGCAGCGATTGATGGGACTGGGCGGTAGTCATAGTTTTTTACTTCTCGCTGGGATAATTGTAACAAGAAGCAAAAATTTGCATTCTCTTCAGTCCAACGTAAGAGATTGTGGAAGTAATTGCGTCTGACCGCTGATGTAAAAACTCCTTTAAAGAATTACCACTGTTGAAAGACAGTGATTTCATGTTGGTTTTATTTTTTTGTGCTTAGCTAACGGATAAGTAATAAAGAATACGAGATCTTTTGATGAACTCGCTAATCACATGAGATTTCCTTCATATCTCATCTTGTTATAGAACAGAACGGTAGAAAAAGATTGTAGAAAACAGATAGTTAAATGTCTTGCCCCTACAAATCATTTGGATCATTAATCATGAGTTTTGATTACGATTTGTTTGTGATCGGAGCAGGTCCCGGTGGGCTAGCCGCAGCGGAACGGGCTGCTCATTACGGCGCACGAGTAGCGATCGCCGAACGTGACCAGGTAGGAGGAACCTGTGTGGTGCATGGCTGTGTGCCTGAAAAGATGATGACCTATGCTGCCGGATTTTCTCATATTTTGCAAAACGCCGACGAATACGGATGGAATAAAGTACCGCGTCAGTTTGATTGGTCAAAATTTGCCCAAACGCGAGATGAAAATATTAATCACTTGAGTCAAGTTCACGTCCATCATCTGCAAACGGCAGGGGTTGAGTTGATGTATGGCGATGCCACATTCTTAAATCCGCATACCCTCAAGTTGGGCGATCACCAGATCACGGCAAACAAAGTTTTGATTGCTGTTGGTGCAAGAAGCGTTACACCCGATATACCGGGTATCAATGATGCAATTACGATGCGCGAATTGCTGGAGCTGAAGCAACAACCCGATCACCTAGCTATCATCGGCAGCAATCACATTGCCACTAAATTTGCTGGCATTATGAATGGGCTAGTTTGCAAGGTGACTCAGATTGTGGCAGAAGAGTATATCTTACCGAATTGCGATCTTGATCTGCGTACCACTGTGCAAACAGGAATGATCCGGCAAGGAATTCAGGTTCTCAATAACACTCATGTGAGCAGCATTGAACAGGTGCAAGAGGGCTTGCAATTAGAGTTTACTGGTACTGCTACAGATGCTATTACAGTCAATACTGTTGTCTATGCAACTGATCGCGTTGCCAATATCGATCGCTTGAACCTGGAAGCCGCAGGGGTTGAAGTTCAGCAAGGTGCGATCGTTATTAATGACTATGGCCGAACCACTCAGCCTCATATCTTCGCAGTGGGTGACTGTACGCCTCGTCCGCAATGGACTCCTGCCGCAATTGCTGCTGGTCGCGCCTTTGCTGATTTTGAATTTGGCAAGCAGCCCCATATAGTCAGTTTTGCAGGAATTCCCTATGTGGTTGCTACCATGCCCGAAGCTGCAACAATTGGTTTGACTGAAACACAGGCTAGAGAAAAGCTGGGTGAATCAGTGCGTTGTTACCGTAAGACGTTTCAACCTTTATTCAACTTAATTGGTGAAGCAGAACAGGAAGCCATGCTCAAGCTAGTGGTTGATAGCAATTCTGATCGCGTGTTGGGTGTTCACATGGTGGGTGAGTGTGCTGCCGAAGTCATTCAGATGTTGGCACCCGCGCTCAAGGCAGGCGTGACGAAACAACATTTTGATGAGTCATTGGGAATTCACCCTTCGGTGGGTGAAGAATTTTTCACTTTAAAGTGACAAGACTGAAGCGAGTTTGCAAGAGACTTACTCTCTCTCAACTGGAGCGATCTCACTCCACCTGTATGCCATGTACTCAGCAAAGCCAACAACATAAGGATTCCACTTTTGGCGCAAAGCAATGTATAAATCTGCGCCCGTTTCTAAATCAGGTGTTGTTTCTATGTTCGCAGCTTGCAGCCGCTCTACAGCACGGAAATACCACTCGCGCCACTCTTTCTCCGATTTATTCTGGTGGGCTGAATGTCCATCTGGAAGGAATGAATCGGACAATTGAAGCAGGGCATCCAAACCACCATCTTCTAACTCGGTAACTCCAGTAGAGTCTACTAACGCACGATATTTTTCTTGATTAAGCGCACTTTTGATTAATGTGGCTGTATCCACTGTGATTAGTGCAATCCGCGCTAGTGAGTAGTAGCTTTCCTGAAAGCGAAAATAGTGTAAAACCGGGTACGAGTGGTGAGACTCTAGCAACTCCAACAGGTTTCTGCCCATATCAGCAACTTCCTGACGGGCACCATTGAAATCTCCATTCGCTCCCAGCCGCGCCAGGAACTCGGCAGCATTTGCTTGACTGGCAGTACGGTGATGTAAGCTTAAGGCAAAAGTATTGCGTCGCGTTAAGGCACTATAGACTGACAGGAAGTAGGTGAGCGTTAGGGTAAAGGTCGAAAAACCAAGGGCTGCTTCTAATATCATGAGTAGCCGATAGGTTCCTGTTTTTGGCACAAGGTCGCCCGTACCTAGAGTGGTAAAGGTGTAGCCGCTGTAATAAAGTGCTGTAGCAAAATCTGTTGGCGTTGATCCCTGGCTAGCCTGGATACCAGAACCTAGGGCAGTCCAAACGATGAAGGCAAATCCGCCGATCAATAAGGTTGTCCATACAATGACAATTACTACTAGTAGGGTAGGACCACAGTAGGAGAGCAGGCGATCGCGATCGACCCAGGGACCGTATGAAGCTTGTCGAAATAGTTGCCATATTCCCTGATTGAGTAGCGTGCTCAACACTCCCCTACCACTGCGGGGATACAATACGGTTAAGAAAAGGTCTGTAAGAGCCAGGAGTATCAGTCCAACACCACCTGCGAGTACTAGCCAGTCCATGCTTCAACTTTTTCCTTTCCCAGGATTATAAGAATTTTTTACTTTAAAGTGACGAAACTAAAGCTACGAGTAATTTACTTGGCTGCTTCTGCCATCTGGCTCAATTGACGATACGCGCTAGGCATTCACAACGAAAACCTGCCTATTTACTGCACTGCTTCTCTAATCTGGCGCTCCATCTCGGGGGTTATCTCAAGCGAACGAGCGGGAAGCTCGACCTCCCCTCGTTCTCCGTTCTCCGCAATATCATCGAGGAGCAACTGCATCTCAGCTATTTCACGGACCTGCGACGCAATTATCTCATCCGCAAGCTCACGAACGCGCGGATCGCTAATGCTTGCCTTCCGCGCATTGTTAATGGCAATCGAATGGTGGGGAATCATCGCCTTCATGAAGTTGACATCTCCGATCAGCGCTTGGGTTCTATTCACGGAGAGCAGAATCACGCCGAGCGCGGTAGCTAAACCGAGAACTGCGATCTTGGTTCCTACTCCTCGATACATCGACCACATAAAGGAAAGCATCACAACGGTCATCACGCACCCCATCACCAATGAGGCGACCAGTCGATTTACACTAAACGTTGCGTGATCAAGTGTGTATATGAGCTGATACATCAAGAAGAACATGATGAACGTTGAGGTCGCGATCATCGCCGCGAATCGGTTCCAGCCCATTCCTGACATGTGTTTCTGTTGGTTCATATTGCTTCTCTACTATTTCAAAATAGTGCTTTCGCTCAAATCCTCCCGTCACTTCTATAGCCGACTTACATAAGCGCAGAAGTTGTAGAGGGAATTGGCAAGCTTATCAAGCAGGCTTGCCAACCTCCTGATACTTAAACTGTAAATTTCGGTCGAATTAACGCGATGTGGCAACACTAACCACCTTACGGTACTCCTCAACAGCCGATCGACAAGCCTTGGCACAGCTTTGGCAGTGTTCGTTATCGTGTTTTTCGCATTCACTGGCGCAGGCTTCGCAGATATCGATACAAGCTCGAACAACCTGAGGGATGAATTGAGATCCGCGACTCATGTAGCCAGCGATCGTCCAACACATTTGGGCACAATCGCGGCAGAGACGAGCGCATTCTGCCATGCTGCCCATACAGGCATCAGCGCAGTGTTCACACTCGTAAGCACAGTGAATGGCAGCATCAATACTGGTTTTATACTGCTGATGTGGCATTGTTAGATTCTCCTAGAAACGATAAAACTTCTTCTCATAGGAGTACGGTAGGAAGTTGTGTAGATATGGTACATCCAGCTTTTGAGGTAAAGATATTTTCTATAATTTCCGACCTTTGGACGGTAGGGATTTCATGTTGATTTTATTTTTTAGTGCATTTAGCACAAACTCGTCTTTGCTTGTATTGCTGCTTACCAGCTAAGATTTCATCCTGATTTTATTTTTGTTTGTCATCATTAACGTTCGTAAGAAGTTAATCTTTGACCCAAAAACCTGGAGGCTTGATTAGGTGGTTATGTTGATGAGAAAAACACTCGCCTCATTTCTGTTGGTCGGAATCGTGCCTTTAGTGTCATTTAGCCTAGCTGCTTGTAGTGGTACAGCCTCCGAACAAGCTGCTGAAAGTCGTCCTAGCAGCTCCACGATGGCTCAGATGGATCATGGCTCCATGATGAACATGGATTTGGGACCTGCCGATGAAAACTTTGATCTGCGCTTCATTGATGCCATAATTCTTCATCATCGAGGCGCAATTCAGATGGCGGAAGAAGCTCAGCAAAAAACGAGCCGCTCAGAAATTCAGCAGCTTGCCGCAAACATTATTGAATCGCAAAGTCCGAAGAAAATGAGTTGTTACGAGCATGGCGGCAAGCATGGTATCCGAACGCCAGTGCAGAGCCAGTAATGTATGATGCAGCCAGTCAATCGATGATGCCCATGACCGCATCGCATCAACAGAGCATGGCGATGCAGATGGATCTCGGAGAAGCGGACGAAGAGTTTGATTTGCGATTTATGAATGCCATGATTCCTCATCATGAGGGGGCAGTTGCAATGGCACAGGAAGCGTTAGAGAAGAGCGATCGCCCTGAAGTCAAAGAATTGGCTCAAAGCATCATCGATAGTCAGCAGCAAGAAATTGATCAGATGGTGCAGTGGCGGAAGGACTGGTACGGGCAGTAATACCGGAAAATACTTCTCGTCTTAATACATTGGGGAAGCCAATCATTCTTCCCCTTTTTCGCTAAATTTGCCTAAATATACGCTCTTCAATCCCATCGTCCCCTTCTTCGTTACTCCCCAGTAGCGCAGATAGCGGTAAGGTCCATAAGTCTTACCTGTCTTAGAATCTGGAATCATCTTCAGCTCAATATGCCCTCGCCCTCCGTGCTTCCCCAGCGGTGTGCCATCCTCACGAGTCTCCTGGTTCTTCTCCTCTGCCTCCTGTTGCCGTGACTCCAATAGCCCCTGAATCATTTCAGCCAGATCCCCTAACTTTTCATCACTCCAATCTTGGAGTTCCTGAATCAATCGCGCTGCTTTGCTCCGCTTTGGCATCTCCCACCCCTGATCCCGCAAAAATTGCTTAGGGAATACTTAGGGATCTTTAGCTTGTTTTTATTCCCTAAGTCTAGATTCACCCGTACTGCTTTTGCTTAGGGAAAACTTAACTCGTCATAAAGGCAGAACTATTCCCTAAGCCTCATCACCACCCCAACTAGCTGAAACTTTGATGTCTACGACTACCAAGATCGGATGCAGAAACTTCCGAGCTGCTGCAACCATGCCGCGATGTAAGAGATAACTGATGTGCTTCGCCTCAGCAACAGGACACTCCAGCAGGATCTCATCATGAACTGTGCAAATCAGCTTTGCTCCTGTCTCTGCCAGTACTTTGTTAAGTTTCACTAACGCTAACTTTGTGATATCAGCATTCAATCCCTGGACGGGATGGTTCAGCAACTCCGCTAGCCTGGGTTTATCCGCCCACCTGCGCCGACGTCCAGCTAGGGTACGGCTCTCCTTTATTCCTCGGAGTAACTACGCTTGATCGTCTCATGCCACTCTGCCACTCCGGCGTAGGCTTCAAAGAAGCGTTTTCGGAATGCTTTTGCCTGCTCTAGAGACAGAGTGACTCCATACTTTGTCTCAGCATAGCTCTGAAGTTTGGCGGCACCCATGCCGTAAATCAGCCCAAAATTGATGGCTTTGGCAAGCCGTCGATCTTCCTCGCTCACATCCGCGATCGCTTTCCCCGTCACCAGAGCTGCTGTCAGCCGATGCAGATCCTCACCTTTGCGGTATGCTCGTTGCATCCGGGCATCGCCACTTAATCGGGCAACAATTCGCAGCTCAATTTGAGAATAGTCGGCTCGCACTATTTGATAACCTGGTGCAGCTACAAAGCAGGTTCGGGCAGCCGCATCACGAGGAATGGTCTGCAAAGGTGGATTGCGACAAGAAAACTGACCTGACCTGGCTCCAAGCTGGTAGTACGTTGGGTGAATCCTTCCGGCTCTGTTGCAAAAAATGGTAGGCTGAAATGATTTAATGAGAGGAAATCCTTCTGCCTACGGTCATGAATCCAAAGCAACCGTTCAAGTGGCGGCACTATCAACCCGAAACTATTCTCCTGTACGTTGGTATCTTCAGTATCCGCTTTCATACCGCCACCTGGAACAAATGATGTAGGAGAGGGGGTTAAGCGTTGACCATTCAAAGGTATACCGATGGGTGCAGACTTATGGCTCCAGGACTCGAAAAACGCACTCGTCCACATCTGTGTTCTACTAATGATTCGTGGCAAGTGGATGAAACCTACGTTAAGGTCAAAGGTAAGTGGAAATATTTGTATCGGGCAGTCGATTCAGCTGGCAATACAATTGATTTTATGTTGAGTGCTAAAAGAGATAGACGTGCAGCAAAACGGTTTTTTCGCAAAGTACTTTCATCGGCTCACACGCACTCGCCACGAGTAATCAACGTCGATAAAAATGCAGCTTATCCTATTGCTATTAAAGAGTTGAAAGCAGGAGCGGAGCGAAACTACCTCAAGCTTGTGACTTACGACAAAACAAATATCTAAATAATCTAGTTGAACAAGACCATAGGTTTATCAAGAAATTAGTTAATCCAGGTCTTGGCTTCAAATCATTTCACACCGCCAGAAGAACGCTAATTGGTTACGAAACTATGAACTCTATTAGAAAAGGTCAGCTCGTAGGAGTGTCCAAGGGAGACATTTTAGGTCAAGTGAAATTTATCGCTCAAATCTTTGGAGTCGCTGTCTAAATCCAACTGCTTCATCCGAAGAGACCGTTCTCAAAAACTTTTTGCAGTCATGATGAGTTGTCAAGGGGTGGAGGAAAATTTCAGTATTGAGATTCTCCAAGCATTAATTAATGTGGTTAATCAGTGTGGAAAGATGAATTGAGAATGGCAACAAGCAGTCATTCGTGGTCACTACCGTAGCTGTGCCACACTTTTCTCATTCGTTCTCAAAGCCCTGCACCGCAAACAACACAACGTGGTTAGTTAAGCTACTCACAGCAAAAATCTACGGGGTTACAGGGAAAGCGAGCGGTTGAACAATCTCAAAAATCTCTTCTAGCAAGCCATTTTCTGATAAGTAATTTTGCCATGAAATGAGTCGAGGCGATCGCATAATCTTCAATACGAACTCTTTGTCTTGCTATTGGGAAGTACTATCTAGCTAAAGCTGTCCGTGTCAAACCTAGCTGGAATTCAGTCTTATGCTAAGTAATTCAAACTTAAAAATTGTTAAAGTAAGACGCGATTATAACACGTGGGTTGCAACAGAAACGTTAGAGGACTATGCTCTGCGATTTGCGCCGCAATCGTTCAGAAAGTGGTCGGAGTGCCTAGTCGCCAACACAGCGATTGGTGGAACATCATTTTTAGCACCGGAGGCAATGGGAGGATCGCTTGTCATTAGCTACGGATTTGCTAATTCTTTCTGGGCAATTATCGTAGTAGGCATAATTATTTTTCTAACTGGATTGCCAATTACTTATTATGCTGCTAAGCACAACATTGATATCGACTTACTAACACGCGGTGCAGGTTTTGGCTACATCGGCTCAACAATTACTTCCTTAATCTACGCCTCATTTACATTTATCTTTTTTGCGATAGAAGCCGCTATTATGGCGCAAGCATTAGAGCTATATTTCCACTTGCCTTTACCTATCGGATATATAGTTTGCTCGGTAATAATCATTCCTTTAGTGTTTTTTGGAGTGACACTCATTAACCAGTTACAGCTGTGGAGTCAAGCAATTTGGATTGTGTTGATGGTACTGCCCTACATTTGCGTTCTCTATAAAGAACCTGGCGCGCTCTCAAATTGGATTCACTTTGCAGGTCAATCTACTAGCGGTGCAGTGTTTGACCCACTTTTGTTTGGAGCAGCTGCTACTGTTTCATTTTCATTAATTGCGCAAATAGGAGAACAGGTAGATTACTTAAGATTTTTGCCAGACGAACATCAAACAAACCGAGGAAGATGGTGGTTTTTTATGATGCTGGCAGGACCTGGCTGGATTATTATGGGCGTTGCCAAACAGCTAGGAGGAGCTTTCTTGGCGTCGTTAGCCATTAGTCACGGAATCAGTCTTGCTAAAGCAAACGAACCCACTCAAATGTATTTGGTAGGGTTCGAGTACGTCTTCTCAAATCCAGAAATTGCACTATCGTTCGCCGTTTTATTTGTAATCGTCTCTCAAATTAAAATTAACGTCACTAATGCCTATGCAGGCTCTCTAGCGTGGTCTAACTTTTTTTCGCGATTAACTCATACTCATCCAGGTCGGGTAGTGTGGTTAGTGTTCAACGTAGCAATTGCTTTACTGCTGATGGAAATAGGAGTTTTTTCCACGTTAGAAACTGTACTGGGGCTGTATTCTAATATAGCCATTGCTTGGGTTGGAGCTTTAGTTGCCGATTTAGTAATTAACAAACCTCTTGGCATTAGCCCTTCTCAGGTCGAATTCAAGCGTTCCCATTTGTACAACTTTAATCCAGTAGGATTTGGTTCGATGCTGATTGCCTCACTGGTAGCTATGATAGCTTTTCTCGGAGGCTTAGGCACGATTGCCAAAGCTTTTGCACCATTTATTGCTTTAGGATTAGCATTTATACTAGCTCCAGCGATTGCTTTTCTGACTAAAGGTAAATACTACCTAGCTCGTCAAGATTCCTGTACAAAAATAGATGTTGTCACACTTCGCTGTTGCATTTGCGAACAGGAGTACGCGCGTCAAGATATGTCATTTTGTCCAGTTTATGATAATTTCATTTGTTCTTTGTGTTGTAGCTTAGATGCTTGCTGCCACGATGCTTGCAAGAAAAGTACTGATAGCGAAGAGCAAGAACGCAACCTACAATCTGTTCAAATTCCTAAGGCAATCTTTCGGGATAAGATATCTCCTCAATTAGGCATACGGTTAATTAAATTTTTAGCTATTTTCTTATTTCTTTCCGTATTGTTTGGAATTATTATAGGCATCATGTATTACCAGCAAGTTGCTACTGCACAAAACCTTTCTTCTACTACTGCTCAAAAAATAGCAGAAATCTTGATGGAGCTATACGCTATTTCGTTAGTATTGATTGGTATGGGTTCGTGGTGGTTAGTGTTAACTCAGGAGAGCAGGCGGCTTGCGCAAGAAGAACTAGACAAGCGGAATTTACAACTGCAACAAGAAGTAAAAGAGCGGCAACAAGCAGAAGCACAAGTGAAAGAAAAAGCTGCTCAGCTTGAACAAACACTACACAATTTGAAGCAGGCAGAAGCTCAATTGATCCAAACAGAAAAGATGGCAGCCTTGGGTGGATTGGTTGCTGGTATTGCTCATGAAATTAACACGCCTATTGGCATTGGCGTGACAGCAGCTTCACTTTTGATAGAAAAAACATCTGCCTTCTCTCAGCTTTTCCAGAGTGGCAAAATGAAGCGCTCTGATTTAGAAAAATACCTAAATATGGCTCAACAAACTAGTCAGATGACTTTGAACAATCTCGAACGAGCAACTGAGCTTATTCAAAGTTTTAAGCAAGTGGCAGTCGATCAGTCAAGTGAATCAAAACGAATATTTAATCTCAGCAGCTATTTAGAAGAAATTTTGTTACAGCTTAGTCCTAAGCTGAAAACTACAAAACATATTATAGAGGTAAAAGGAGACGCTTCTCTGAACATAAATAGCTATCCAGGTGCTCTTTCTCAGATTATTACAAACTTAATTATGAATTCACTGATTCACGCGTATGAATCTAGCGAACAAGGGCATATTGTATTGAGTTTTAAACAGGTAGAGGAGCGAATAGTTTTTGAGTACTCTGACGACGGTAAAGGAATAGCTCCAGAAAATATTAATAAAATTTTCGAACCATTTTTTACAACCAAACGAGGTCAAGGAGGAAGTGGTCTGGGTTTACATATTGTTTACAATTTAGTAACTCAAAAACTTAATGGAAGGATTTACTGTGAAAGTAAACCTGACACAGGAACAAAGTTTATTATCGAAATTGTTAATACTTGATATGACTGTCCTGATTAGGAAGTTTCTGTAATGAATAACAGACAAGAATTTTTTCACAACCATCAAAGTTACGAATGTAATTCCTTCCAGGAAGAGGAGGAAATCCTTTTTGCTGATGAAACGGAACCTGCTCAAACAGAGAGTGGCTGGAAAATTTTAATAGTAGACGATGATGTTGAAGTACACAATGTTACGAAACTAGCCCTGAGTGACTTTACCTTTGAGAATAAAAGTTTAGTATTTTTGAGTGCTTACTCTGCCCAAGAAGCAAAGCAATTAATTCAGTTGCATTCTGACATTGCTATTATTTTCCTTGATGTAGTAATGGAAACGGAAGATGCAGGTTTACAGTTGGTCAAGTACATCAGGGAGGAGTTAAAAAATCAACTAGTTAGAATTATTTTAAGAACAGGTCAACCAGGAAGATGTCCAGAGAATATTGTTGCA
The DNA here is from genome assembly GCF_002939305.1 of Chroococcidiopsis sp. TS-821. Taxonomy (NCBI): domain Bacteria; kingdom Bacillati; phylum Cyanobacteriota; class Cyanophyceae; order Chroococcidiopsidales; family Chroococcidiopsidaceae; genus Chroococcidiopsis; species Chroococcidiopsis sp. TS-821. The sequence continues at coordinate 38,427 of NZ_MVDI01000006.1, forward strand.
ACTAATTATGAAATTGATGACTACAAAACCAAAACTGAACTAACTGCTCAAAAACTATTTTTCACAGTAGTCACTGCTTTAAGAGGATTTTCTACAATTATAAAGCTTTTAGAAGCAAGCAAAGTTGTTGAATTAAAAGATGGGCAGCACGAACACTTTGACGAGATGTTAGCTGTTGAAAGGATCGCGCAAAATAAGGAAATACAAAATCAAAACTTATTGCGAAATTTAAAGGCTCAACAAATAGAAACTTTGGGAAATTTGATATCAGAGGTTACGCATGAAGTTATTAATTCTAGCTATACAAATACGCTTTATACAATGTCACTTATTACTTGGATAGCAAGAATGATATTGCGAACAACAGACGAGCATTTTGCAAAGTTGGGTATATCGCAAAGCAAGTTAGCAGTATTAATATACTTGAGTAGCGAACCTCAGTTATATGCAAGTCCGTCTTCTTTAGCAAAGCATTGTGGTGTTTCGCGTGCTGCCATGACTGGACTTGTAGATGGACTGGAAGAAGAGGGATATGTTGAACGCTACAGTCATCCTTCAGATCGTCGTTCTTTAATGATTAAACTGACGCAAAAAGGACAACATTTTATAGATAGTATTGCTTCGCAAGATCAATACCGTATATCTGAATTAATGAGCGTACTAAGTGAAATAGAACGTCAGAAATTAATTGAATTAACAATGAAGGTTATTAAAATTTTTGAGGAACAAGCGACAAGTTCATTAGAGCAATGAAGATAACTTGCATTAATTTAGTTGTAGCAGAAAACATAGTATATAACACTCTATTGCTGTAAATTTGCATTTCATTCGTTATTTGCTTAATCTACTTGAATCGTTATTTTCAACTATATCTGTAATAGTCTATCTAAAAGTAATAACCTGATTTTTGATGAACAGGTTAATATTAATTTTTATTGCAGAGTTGTTGTTTTGCTGCAAAAAAAAGCTATAGCCTCTGGAATTTACACGCGGAAAGGTTAACAAAAAAATAGTTAACCAGTTAACAATTCAGTAGTTAAGTATACAAATTGCATTAGTCTCATTCTCTATGATTCACAGATAACGACAGTTCAATGGCACTCTAAAATCTTTGGTTTAACCGTTGCGTGTCTTCTAGCTGCATGTAGGGCAATAGTCTGGCTTGCATGCTGCACTACGTCGATTGCGTTTTGCACGTAGTTGCATTGGCGGCTTACTCGGTTGCGCGTAATGGAGATTGCGCGTACCTTGTGTGCCCACATTTTTCGTATGTCAAGGCTGCTCATGTTTTGATTGGGGTTCAACTGATGAAGAGGCGGACTTTTATCCAAACTGCGATCGCATCTGCTGCAACTACGGCAGCTGTTTCGTGTGCTAACCGAACGACGCAAGTAACAAATACGTCAACACAGGCAGCAGCGAGTGGAGGCGATATCAAAGTTGGAGTTCTTTTCTCCTTAACCGGCGGTCTTGCAATCATTGAAAAGTCTTTACATGATGCCACTTTGATGGCAATTGATGAAATTAATACGGCAGGAGGAGTTGGTGGTGCTAAGCTCGTACCGATTGTAGAGGATGCAGCCTCAGATCCTAGAACGTATCAGGAGAAAGCTCGCAAGCTACTTATTAGCGATAATGTAACAACTGTTTTTGGCTGTTATACATCAGCCAGTCGCAAAGCAGTTCTTCCAATTTTTCAGCAACGTAAAGGATTGCTCTATTATCCAACTTACTACGAGGGTAACGAGTGTAGTGGTAATTGCATTTATACTGGGGCAGTTCCCAACCAGCAGCAAAGTAACTTCGTTCCTTGGATTGTAGAAAACCTCAATGCAAAAAGGTTCTTTATTGTAGGGTCTAACTATGTTTATCCGAGAGAAATGTCCAAAGTTTGCCAAATTCTTCTTAAAGAGAATGGCGGACAAGTAGTAGCAGATGAGTATCTACCACTAGGTCATACTGAATGGGCACCTCTAGTCAATCGGATTAGAGAGTTAAAGCCTGACGTTGTTTACTCAAATGTTGTAGGAGATTCCGTCATTGCTTTCTATCGTGAATTTAGAAACCAAGGTCTAACTGCTGAGTCTCTTCCTATTTGTGCAACTGTCACTAGCGAGATAGAAGTTGCTGCTATGGGTGCTGAGTTTGCAGCAGGACACTATACTTCGTTTCCTTACTTCCAAGCAATTCAATCGCCAACCAATACAGAGTGGGTTAAGCGCGTTAAGGAGCGATTCGGTCAAAATGCTGTGACGCACCATGCAATGGAGTGTTCTTATTGGCAAGTACATATATTCAAGCAAGCGGCTGAGCAAGCAGGCGATCTAGATCCGATGAGAATTCGCGAGGCTACGATTGGACAAACGTACGATGCACCTGTCGGCAGAGTAGTTATTGACGATAATGCTCATGCTTTCCTTACGCCTCGAATTGCCCAAGCTCAATCTGATGGGCAATTTAGGGTTGTTGATGAATATCCTGAACCGCTTGAACCGCTTCCTTATTCTGCATATGGCGAAACCTCTCAGAGTAGATTCTGCCTGCGAGATGGTTTAGACCAAGAAAAAGCCAAAGCCGTCACCGGAACGTGAACATCTTAATTTGTGCTTTAAGAGAATTCAAGCTACTACAAATTGAGCTAAAAGAAAGATATGCTAGGAAGCTTTTTAACAGGTCTGAGTATTGCTTCAATTTTGTTACTAGTTGCATTGGGTTTGGTAATCGTCTACGGCAGCATGGGCGTAATCAACATGGCTCATGGAGAGCTAATTATGTTGGGTGCATATACTACTGTAGTTGCTCAGCAGTACGGGATTTCTTTCTTACTTTGTCTGCCTATAGCATTTTTCGTTGCCGGACTTATTGGCTTTTTTATCGAGCGAATAGTTGTCCGACACCTATACGGGCGTCTACTAGATACACTACTAGCAACGTGGGGAGTTGGTATTGTTATTCAACAGCTAGTTCGATTAACCTTCGGACCTGGGCTGCAAAACATTTCTGTGCCCTCATATCTCTCAGGAAACTTAATTTTAGGAGGCGTTAATCTTCAGCCTTATCGCTTAGCTATTTTTGCTGTAGCGATCGCATCACTTGGTGCCGTTACTTTCATTTTGTATAAAACTGATTTTGGTACCTGTTTGAGGGCAGTGACGCAAAATCCACAAATTTCAGCTTGCAATGGCATTAACGTCGATCAGATAAAGGGACTTACCTTTGCACTTGGTTCTGGCTTAGCTGGTATAGCTGGAGTAATGGTAGGGGGATTGCAAAGCGTAAGTCCAACAATGGGAACATCTTACGTTGTTGATTCATTTATTGTAGTAGTTGTTGGTGGTGTAAGTTCTCTAATAGGTGCAGTTGCCAGTTCTGCGTTACTTGGGCAGGTGAATGCATTCGTAGCTTGGGCATCCAACGATGTCATTGCCAAAGCAGTATTATTTGCAATAGCAATTGTTATCATTCGGTTTCGCCCCCAAGGTCTTTTTACAGTCAAATCACGCTAATTAAGTGGTTGAAATTAGGTCTCAACCGCCAAATTGAGGTTGTCAAAAATGCTTAAATCAGCCGTACGCAAGATTCCTGCACCTTCCTATCTTATTTTTTTTGCAATTATCTTACTTCTTCCTCTGTTTGTTACTGATGCATTTTGGTTGAACAGACTTTCGCAGTATCTTACCTATGGTATGCTGGCTGCTGCTCTATCCCTCTGCTGGGGCTACTGTGGCATTCTCAGCTTAGGTCATGCAGCCTTCTTTGGACTAGGTGCTTACTGCATGGCAATGTCACTAAAGCTACTTAGTCCAACTAGTTTAGGACAAGGTACAGATTTTCCACTACCAGACTTTATGGTGTGGAACACTCTTGCAGGACAAGAACTTACCTTACCACTTCTTTGGGTTCCCTTTCAAAATCAATGGTTTGGCTTGTTTGCTGCCTTGATAGTTCCCCTTACACTAGCAATCCTATTAGGACTGTTCATCTTTTATGGCAACATCTCTGGAGTTTTTGTCTCAATAGTCACGCTGTCTTTGGTTGTCATTCTCAACCTGATTATTGTCGATCAGCAACCTCTTACTAATGGATTTAATGGAATTACCGACCTTGCTTACTTTACGGTTGGCAATTTTGAGTTCGATCCCTATAGCTGGACTACATACTTACTAACAGCTGTTTCTTTAATTGCAATGATGCTGCTACTAAAAGCAGTAGTAGAGACGAAAACAGGTTTATTATTTAGAGCAATCCAAGCTGACGAAACCCGCGTTAAATATTTCGGGTACAACATTGCGAACTACAAGTTGTTTGCATTCAGCCTTTCTGCACTAGTAGCTGGACTTGCAGGTGCTCTATTTACAATCTCGTCTCAATTCGCATCTCCAGCACTACTCGAAATTGGATTTAGTATCAGTATTATTATTTGGACGGCTGTTGGCGGACGCGCTTCTTTACTAGGGTCGGCAATTGGCGCGATTGCTATTAATTTACTTCAGAGCTTGCTGAGTGAGAGCGAAACCTTGATTAATGTTTGGTTACTCATTATTGGTTCTGTATTTATTTTGGTGATTCTAGTTTTACCTAACGGATTAACAGATATTATCCCAACTTTATCTGCAAGGTTTTTCCCAAAATCTTATTCCACAATGCCATCTTCTCCAGAAGGTAAAGAGGTGTCTGAAGCGCCGCTTGTGAGTATGCGAACCAAGGATTGATACGCAATGGCTAACTTATCAATTGGTGACATTTGTATAAGCAGGGAGAAGTTTAATGGTTAAAGCTTCGCGCAGGCTTAATACCGTGTCTGATAGTACTTTAGCTCAAGACACAATACTTGAGATCCAAGATTTAGAGGTTTCATTTAGCGGGTTTAAAGCTGTTAGTGGACTTAATCTAACAGTTATACAAGGAGAAGTCCGCGTGTTAATCGGTGCTAATGGTGCTGGCAAGACAACTACAATGGATTTAATATCCGGCAAAACAAAGGCAACAGACGGTAGGATTCTTTTTAAGGGAAAAGATATTACGAACTGGGAACCACACCAAATTTCTCGAATTGGAGTTGGTAGGAAGTTTCAAATCCCTAGTGTTTTTAAAGATCTCACTGTTTTTGAAAATATGCAAGTTGCCTTGTGTGCAACACCTTCTGTCTTGCGAAACTTACAATGGCGTATCGGAAACAAGCACCACAACCGAATTGAAAGAATTCTACATCATATTGGACTGAACGATTACAAGTATCAAACTGCAAAATACTTGTCTCACGGGCAAACACAATGGTTAGAAATTGGCATGGTACTGGCACAAGATCCTGAATTAGTTCTACTAGATGAGCCAACGGCTGGGATGACAACTCAAGAAACGCGGAAAACAGCCGAGATTATTAATAATCTTAAAGGTCAGCACACAATTCTTGTCGTTGAGCATGACATGACATTTGTACGAGATATTTGTGAAACCATTACAGTTATGCATCAGGGAAAAAAGTTATCCGAAGGGACAATCAGCGAAATCGAAAACGATCCTTCTGTGATTGAAGCTTACTTAGGTAGTGGAGGAATATCCCATGCTTAAGTTAACAGAAGTTGATTCTTTTTACAGTGATAGTCATATTCTTCATAGTGTTTCTATGAATATTCAAGAAGGAAGCTTTACAACTATTCTTGGACGCAACGGAATGGGGAAGACGACGTTATTAAAAACTATTATGGGGCTTACCGACAAGATTCGTGGAAGGATAGAAATAGGTAATAAAGTATTAACGGCGCTACCAACTCATTTACGAGCAAAATCAGGTATTAGTTATGTTCCTCAGGGTAGAGAAATTATTAATAATTTTACAATCCGTGAAAATATACTAATGGGATGTTATGCTAGACAAGACGGAAAAAAAATAATTCCAGAAATTGTTTTAGAGCTATTTCCGTATTTACGAGAGCATCTTAATCGACGTGCTGGTTTATTGTCTGGTGGTCAGCAACAGCAGTTAGCAGTTGCCAGAGCGTTAGCTTCAAAGCCAAAAGTTTTACTTCTTGACGAACCTACTGAAGGAATTCAACCTAATCTTGTTGAGCTAATTGAGCATACTTTAATACGGCTTAATAAGGAATTTGGCATCACTATAGTTCTTGTTGAGCAAAATATTAACTTTGCTCGTAGAGCATCAGATCAGTTTGTCATGATGAACAATGGTTCTATAGCAATAGATGGAGCTATCAGTGAGTTAAATGATGATGTTGTCCACAAATACATGACAGTGTAAATCATCATCTGTTAGGTAAGATGCTTAAGTCTTTTTGAACGAGACTTAAATGTTATTTCTCGGACTAATTTTTGCGTTCAATTTAAAAATTTCAATGTAATTTTTGGAGGATAAAATGGCTTATCACGGTGATATTTCTTCAAGCGAGGATGCAGTTGGAGTTGCTGTAGTCAATTACAAGATGCCACGTCTTCATACGAGAGAAGAGGTGATCGAAAATTGTAAGAACATTTCAACAATGATTGATGGTCTTAAGCTTGGTTTGCCAGGTATGGATCTAGTCATTTTTCCTGAATACTCGACTCACGGTATCATGTATGACTTCAAAGAAATGATGGAGACGGCATCGAGTATTCCTGGATCTGAAACAGATATTTTTGCTGAAGCTTGCGTACGTAACAAGGTTTGGGGTGTATTTTCAATTACTGGAGAAAAACACGAGGATCATCCTGATAAAGTTCCTTACAACACGTTGATCTTAATAAATGACAAGGGCGAGATTGTACAAAAGTACCGTAAAATCATGCCTTGGTGTCCTATTGAAGGTTGGTATCCTGGTGGATGTACTTATGTTTCAGAAGGTCCCAAAGGACTTAAGATGAGCTTGATCATCTGCGATGATGGTAACTATCCTGAGATTTGGCGCGATTGCGCGATGAAGGGCGCTGAATTAATCGTACGCTGCCAAGGTTATATGTATCCTGCTAAAGAGCAGCAAGTTATGGTATCTAAGGCAATGGCGTGGATGAATAATACTTACGTAGCTGTTGCTAATGCCTCTGGTTTTGATGGAGTGTATAGCTACTTCGGACATTCGGCAGTTATTGGATTTGATGGTCGTACTCTCGGCGAATGTGGTGAAGAAGAAAATGGGGTGCAATATGCAGCACTCTCGAAGTTTGCGATTCGCGACTTCCGCAAGAATGCTCAGTCTCAAAACCATCTGTTCAAGCTGTTGCATCGCGGCTACACGGGCACTATTAACTCTGGCGACGGCTCTGATGGAATGCTTGAGTGCCCGTACGAGTTCTATCGAGATTGGGTACTCAATCCGCGCAAGGCAAAAGAAAATGTAGAAAATATTACCCGTCCAACTGTAGGAACGCCTGAGTGTCCTATTGAAGGACTGCCAACGCAAAAAATTAGTAGTACTCCTGTAGAAAAACCTCAAACATCTCCAGTGTCAGTCCCAGCTAAATCTTAGTTTTTTAGTTGAAGTTAGACTTCCCTATTTTCAAGTTATATAAAATCACAGGGAAGTCTAATACTTGCGAGATACATCAACTATTACTTGAAGGTAGAGCGTTGTGAGATTCTAGGCTAGAGAAATAAGAAGATTATCTTCTTTGCCTAGTAATACACCCTAGCCGTACAATAAGTCGCGGTTTCCTCACGTTACTTTTTACGCTCTCAGTACTTGCTTGTCACGAAGCAATTCGGTGCAGCATCGCAAGCTGATGGAATTTGGCAGCAAGGTTGGTATAACGAGCCGCCAACGACTGATTTGAGAGCAGCGAGACGAGTGTACAGATGGGGATGACAACGTAAAAGAGCTACTTGCTAGTTAGCAGGATGCGATCTATGTATTTAACACCAAGAGAACTCGAACGTTTGACTATTTTCACTGCTGCTGAAATTGCGCGGCGGCGGAAGGAGCGAGGAATTAAGCTAAATGTTCCAGAAGCGATCGCTTACATTACAGACTACATCGTAGAAGGAGCAAGAGAAGATAAATCTGTTGCACAACTGATGTCAGAAGGAGCTAGTTTGCTAAGTGTAGATGACGTTTTGCCTGGTGCCGCAGAGTTGATTCCATTAATTCAAGTAGAAGCTCATTTTTTAGACGGGACAAAATTAGTCAGCATTCACAATCCAATTCGCCCTGTAGAGGTACGCGAGGTACATTGATGGTAGAAAACAAACAACTAATTCCTGGTGAAGTTCTCTGCGCATCCGAACCTATTTCTCTCAACGCAGGTCGCATTGCCAAAACAATTACGGTGACTAACATTGGCGATCGCCCTATCCAAGTTGGCTCTCACTATCATTTTTTTGAAGTCAACCGAGCGTTGAAATTTGACCGTGCAGAAGCTCTTGGCTTTCGATTAGATATTCCAGCAGGTACTGCTGTTCGCTTTGAACCAGGAGATTCTAAGTCAATTACTTTGGTTGCAATCGGTGGCAGTCGGTTCATTCGCGGACTCAATAGTTTAGTCAATGGCGCGTTGGATGCTACTGAAACGACAAACAAGGCATTAGAGCAATTACAAGTAATGGGGTTTGGCGACAAGTAGTAGGAGTGCGTGTATGGAAATCAGTCGCGAACGCTATGCAGAATTGTTTGGACCTACTGTAGGCGATCGCATTCGCTTAGGGGATACTTCTTTAGTTGTAGAAGTAGAACGAGATACTACTGTTTATGGCGATGAGTGCGTTTTTGGGGGAGGTAAAACACTACGAGATGGTCTAGGAATGGCAGCCGGTGTAACAGCTAGCGAAGGCGCATTAGACCTTGTAGTTACAAATGTAGTATTGATCGATCCTGTTCAAGGAATTGTTAAAACGGATGTTGGTATCAAAAACGGCAAGATTGCTGGTATTGGTAAAGCAGGAAATCCAAGCATCATGGACGGCGTGTGTCCAGATTTAATTGTCAGTGCTAATACGGATGTACGCGCTGGAGAAGGTTTAATTGCTACGCCAGGTGGAATTGATTGTCACGTTCATTTTGACAGTGCTGGACTATGTGCAGAAGCACTTTCAAGTGGTGTAACAACAATGTTGGGTGGTGGGTTAGGTCCAGTAACGGTTGGAATTTGCTCTAGTGGCGCTCGCAATCTGGGAATTATGCTGCAAGCTGCTGAAGGATTTCCAGTTAACTTTGGTTTTTTGGGGAAAGGCAGTTCAAGTCTTCCTGAAAGCTTAGTTGAGCAAATTGAAAACGGAGCTTACGGACTGAAAATTCACGAAGACTGGGGTGCAATGCCAGCAGTGATTGATACCTGCTTGTCAGTGGCAGACAATTATGATTTCCAAGTACAACTGCACACAGATACGCTCAACGAGTCAGGATACGTAGAAGATACTTTGGCAGCGATTGCTAAACGTACAATCCATATGTATCATGCTGAGGGTGCAGGAGGTGGACACGCACCTGACATAATCAAAGTAGCTGGTTACTCCCACTGTCTTCCATCTTCTACTAATCCAACTAATCCCTATACTGTTAATACATTTGACGAACATTTGGATATGGTGATGGTTTGTCATCACTTAAATCCTAAAGTGCCAGAAGATGTAGCATTTGCTGAATCGCGAATTCGGGCTGAAACGATTGCTGCTGAGGATATTTTGCACGATATAGGTGCAATTAGTATGCTAGGTTCAGACAGCCAAGGTATGGGTCGGATTGGAGAAGTGATTTGCCGCACTTGGCAGCTTGCTTCCAAAATGAAGGATCAGAGAGGCATACTAGCAGAAGATAATGAGCGCAACGATAATCATAGAATTCTTCGATACTTAGCTAAATACACGATTAATGTTGCTAAAACTTGCGGTATTGATAGCTATGTCGGTTCTATCGAGCCTGGCAAGATAGCCGACCTTGTTCTTTGGAAACCTGGTTTTTTTGGCATTAAGCCTGAAACAGTTATTAAAGGCGGTTTTATTGCTTGGGCGGCAATGGGCGAATCAAATGCATCTCTAATGACTTGCGAGCCTATCTTGTACCGTCCCCAGTGGAGTAGCTTTGGTACGGCGTGTCAAGCAACTTCTGTCGGATTCGTAACTCAAGCGGCGCTAGAAAAAAACTTACCTGAGCGATTAGGTTTGCGAAAGCAACTTCTTCCTGTACGCGGAACGCGATCGCTTTCTAAAGCGGATATGGTACGCAATACTGCTTGTCCGGAAATTGAAGTCGACCCTGATACATTTCAAGTCAGAGTTAACGGCGAGTTGGCAACTTGCGAACCTGTTTCCAAAGTTCCGCTAGGTCGGTTATACATTTTTAGATAGCATGGAAAGCATGATGAACCACACAGCAGCACGAGTTGGAGTGGGAGGTCCAGTTGGTAGTGGCAAAACAGCATTACTGGAATGTTTAATACCAGTACTTATGCAACGTGGAATTGAAGTTGCCGTAGTAACAAATGATCTCTTAACTCAAGAAGATGCCAAGCGACTCAAGCATAAAGGATTTCTACCAGCAGAACGCATTATTGGAGTAGAAACAGGTAGTTGTCCTCATACAGCAATTCGCGAAGATCCAACGATGAATTTGCTTGCCGTTAGCGACTTAGAGCGCTTATATCCTCAGTTAGATTTAGTATTTATAGAAAGCGGTGGCGATAATCTTGCATCGACTTTCAGTTATGACTTAGTAGATGCATACATTTTTGTGATCGATGTAGGTGCAGGAGATGATATTCCTCGAAAAAATGGTCCAGGCTTTATCCAAGCCGACTTGGCTGTGATTAATAAAATTGATATCGCACCTTACGTTGGAGCAGATTTAAATTTAATTCGCAAAGAAGCAGGGGAACGTCGCAGCCAAAACCGGATTGCTTACACCAACTGTAAAACTGGTGAAGGATTGGGCGATGTTATTGATTTTATTGAAGAAACGGTTCTATTTCGCCAGTCATGTAAGAACATATCGGTAGAAGTTTGATATGGTTGCAAGCAATTCTGGCACACAACTTGTAGCTAGCGGTTCAGCTTCTTTTGGATTAAAACATCCTCAAGTACAGGTGGAGAAATATAATCTTTACTTGCGTTTGTGCTGCGATCGCGACCAACAAACGTTTGTTGCGCATCAGTATGCGACGTATCCGTTCCGCCTTTCACGTACATTTCGTCTCGATAAATCAAGTTCCAGTCGAGCTTATTTGTATTTGATGAATGTATCCCCAGGGTTACTTGCTGGCGATAGATTGCACATTGGCATACAAGTGGAGGCAAATGCTCGTGCTTACTTGACGGATCAATCAGCAACAAAAGTACATAGTATGCCAGTATTTGGCTCGATTGCTAGAACAAGTTATAACATTAAAGTCGGTGCAAAAGCTATTCTAGAGTTAGTTCCAGAACCTTTAATTCTCTATAAAGAAGCAAGTTTTGAACAGTTTACAGAAGTATCACTTCATTCTACAAGCCAGTTGTTTTTGAGCGAAATTATTGTTCCTGGAAGACTTGCGAGAGCAGAATACTATAAATTCAATTGTTATCTTAGTCGGTTGCGAGTTTTATCAATAGAAGGAGAGTTAATTTTTGGCGATGCTATGCGGTTAAATGGAAATTTAAATACTTTTAAAGATAGTTTTTTCTTTTTAAAGTTTCCTGTTATTGCAAATGTTGTAGTTGTACTGCCAAATACTGAGTTAAGTAGTTTGGTGAAAAAAATAGATGTTCTACAAGAGTACTCTTCAAAATTAATTTTAGGATATTCTCATCTACCGAACTGTAACGGTTTATTAGTCCGAATTATGGGAATTAATATTAGTAGTGTCAAAATATGCATTCAGCACATACTTAGCTACGTACGTCAAATTAGCAATCAACCACATTTACCAGAAGTTCCTAAATGAGTACGATTGACCTTGCTTACACTTACCTTGGTAACTACATAAACAACCAAGAGCTACAACAAAAAATAGAAGCTGCACGAGCAGCAAGGCGCTGCTTAGACATAGAACTTGGGCAAGACGATCAAGCCAAGAGTAGAATTTATACAAAATCTACATCTAATGTTCCTATCGGAATTATTAAGAAGCGGGGATGGATGCTAAGTGAGGGAGACGTATTTAAAACACAGCAAGGAAATTTATTAATTATACATCTCAAAGCTTGTGAGTTAATGGTACTTAGTTTTTCAAATGAGCAGTCAGGATATGCGCTTCCACTAATTCATTTGGGGCACACTTTGGGAAATCATCATTATCCTATTTTTGTTACTCAAGATAAAATTTACATCCAATTAGTTGCAGATAAAGATATTATCGAGAAAACCATTCAGAAATTTAATATTCCTGGATTAAAGGTGACATATGAAACTCAATCCTTTGAGCATTATTTAAAATTGACAAGTAATATGCATTTCCATTCTCATTAAGAGTAAAGCGATTTCATCCATGAATAGTTTTACTTTTTCAATCAATAATATTTGCTATGAGCCAGAACTTAAGTTTAGATCGACGATTAGCTTTAATGCAATTAGCTGATTCTTTTTTTCCATCAGGTTCGTTTACTCTATCTCATGGCTTAGAAGTACTAGTTCATACTAAGCAAGTTCAATCGATAGATGACTTTCAAAACTTTCTTAGGTTACTACTACACAACAAAATAGGTTCGGCTGATTTAATTGCTTTAGTACACGCTTATCGAGCAAGTGAGCAAAATAATGTAGCAGAGGTTCGTAACGTTGACCTTAAACTTTTTGCTCAAACACCGATTCAGGAGATTAGAGAAGCTCAACGCAGAAGTGGTAAAGCGCTGTTAAGTGTAGCTTGTTCAACTTGGGACGACCCTCAGTTGCAAGCGATTCGTGCTTATACTGAAACAGGATACACACCTTGTCTTCATCCAATTATCTTCGCTATAGTAGGTCGGGCTGCAAATTTAACGGAGGACGATACTATATTTGCCTTTCTGCACAATTTTTTGACAGGTTTATGTGGTGCTGCTATTCGTTTAGGCGTTTTGGGGCATCTCAAAGCTCAATTCGTTATCAAAGAAATAGCGGTTGATTTACAAGCAATAGCTCATCAAGCATCTTTATCTGATTTAAACGAAATGCAGTCTTGTGCGCCTTTTATTGATATTGCCCAGATGACGCACAAACAACTTTCTCAAAGGTTATTTAGCAATTAACTCACTTTATAGTATCGTTATTGAGTCTTGGAGATATTATAAACTGTTCAAGCTTGTTGGGTTTACTCGTAAGCAGACCTGCTTCAATCTCAGATAGCACCTTAAGTTTCATCTGCTCTAAATCTCGGAATACTGCGGCAGCATCCTCGCTATTAAACTTGTAATACTCGGTGAGACTGCCAATTTTATAGTTGAAGTTCTTGTAGCGATATTTGAAATACTTTTCTACATTTCCGCGATGCTGCCAAGTGCCGAGAACTTCAATTGTTATAGACTTGAAGTGCTGCTTTAAGTCGCGCTGTATCTCCACTAGCCGTTGTTCTATTGAACGCTGCGTGACTCCAATTTTGTGTAATGTATCACCATCTGCCTTAATTTGTAAGTAGTACAAAGTTTGTCGTAGAATTTTTTGATACTGAGCGCAGTAGATTTTGTAATCTATGAGGCGTTCGGGAAAGAACAAGCTGGAATTAGAGGCGAGTTCGGCTTTTTGTTTTAGATTAAATAGCTTTTCTAGTAACAACGGTTCTTGTACGTAATTGAACAGTTCTAGAGGAAGTGCAGCTACTGGAATTTGCCCTAAACGAGTAAATTGATACTCTAGGGTAGAGGATTCTACCATTTGCAATAGACCGTGCCAGATGAATTGCTTGGGAACAGCAAAATGGGGAATACTACATTTCTTAACTCCGTATTCTCGCCAAAGCACTTTTAATTTTTCTAGTTCTTCCCCAGACAAGCGGATACTGAAATCGTCATATAAAGGTAATGTTGGTAGTTCTCGGTTTTTGCTCACTACCATAAACTGACAGGATTTATCAGTGTGTGCGAAGTGATGTTGCTTAATTCGTCCTTTCTTTGCGGTTAGCTGACCTCCGCAGTAGGGGCAGATCAGTTGAGTTTTGCCGCTGGGAACATCTTCTATGTCCACTAAAACGTTGTTTGCATCGACACCATACCTCAGCCACATAGATCAAACTTTAGGAAGAACTGATGCTGCATTATGCCATACTTCAGAAGAATGTTTGGCTTTTTGAGTCAATAGTAAGTTAAGCTACTACTTTAAATCATTGCTTGCTTTATCCCATAAGTAACGGTCGAACCAATCAGCTACAAAGGGTACTAAACTGGCGTTGCTAGAGAACTTAATTCCAGTCTGAAATTCTTGAACTTCTCCATTTGGCGTTCTTCTTGGAAAACCAACTAATAAGTGCTTTCTATCTACGACAAACAAGCTAATTCCAAACGGAATATTTATATAGCGGTATTCAACCTGGGAATCAACGCCTTCTTCTATGAAAATTCTCATCCTGTTTTGAATATAAGTGCGAATGCTATCTTTCATTTCTGTAGATAAGTTATGGTCGTAACCTATTATTACTCTGTATACAACACTACTACGATTCTCTTTGCTGTTTTTAAGCTGCTTGTTTAATGCATTTAAATACCTTCCTGGAATTGGATCGCTTACTATAGAACCCGCGAAAATTAAAAGGTTAATTTCGGCTTCTGCATCTCGAACATATTGAGTACTGATATCAAACATCTCATCATAACCTTCTACCTTTTGAGCAGTTACTGCTGTTTCAACTATTCGCTTTGTTTCTGCTAGCTTTTGGCTTAAGCTTTCAAGTTTTGTGAGACGTTCCAGCCCAATGGCAATTCCTAGAACCCCTATTAGTGAAAGAATAATTTGAGGAATGTTATGTTCTATGTAAGGAATCTTAAGTCCACAAAAATCAAGTAATCCGATACCGGTTCCAATCAAGCTGATAACTATTGCTGTCCATATTGTTACTTTTTCAGCTATTTCCCCTACTTCTATTTTTACTTCCACACTATTTGAATTATTCATGTTTTTACCTAGTTTTTTATAGTAGTATTTAAAAATATAGTTTAGATTTTTATTCAACAATTACATTTATGTGTATTAATAATTGCACTTATATGCATTTCAAAATAATTATAATTTCGGCAATAGTTATACCTAAGTGCCTTATGGTATGCTAACTGGCGAGCATTGATTGGCAAGTATTACTAATCGCTCATGGTACAGCATCGAATTGCGGTAGCAGCTAGAAAGGGGGGTGTGGGCAAAACTACAGTTGCTTGTGGTTTAGCATCGGTCTTCGCCCACTTAGGACATCGCGTTCTTGTAGTAGATTTAGATCCGCAGTCTAATGCAGGATACGTGTTGGGAATTGACCCTACTGCCCCAGGTACTGCTGAATTATTGTCTGGAATTTTACCAACGCCTTTAGAAGCAGCTTCAGGGTTGTATATTTTACCAGGTGGACCTAAGCTAACAGGACACAATATTCAAGCATCAGACCCAGAGGATTTAGCAGATGCAGTTGCGTCGTTAGATTATGACGTGTTGATTTTCGATTGTCCTCCTGGTGTTGAGTACCTAGAACGCTTGGGCTTAGTTGCTGCTGACGTAGCGCTGGTTTGCACTGATGCGCATCCGCTTGCGGTTGTTGGTGCGGGTCGCGTGTTGAATGAGTTGAGTTTGCGGCAGAAAAAAGGACGCAAGGGAGCCTCGCGATGGGCTTTAGTGCTGAGCAAAATTGACTTACGCCGTTCGATGGATCAGGCGTTAGACCAGCAATTAGCCAAAACTTATCCGTCGCTCAAACGCCTGACTGTTCGCCAAGACGCGGCTTTGGCGTGGGCGGGTGCTGAAAGGATGCCGCTAATGCAGTACGACCCTAACTCTAAAGGGGCGAAAGATTTACAAGTTGTAGCAGAGTGGGTGTTAAATGGCTAGACCTCGAAAACGCGCTGATAGTGCATCGGTGTTAGAGCAGGCAACGATTGTGGCTGATGCAATCCACGAGCAAGACCAGGAAGCTGCTTCGCAGTCTGAAGCCGATCGCATTCAACGCATTAATTTGCCTTTGTCTCGAATCAGCCCCAGAGCAGAAGATACCCGTCCATTACGCGACTCCCATGTCAAAGACTTGGCAGAATCAATTGGCGCTTTGGGGTTGATTGAACCGTTAGTAGTAGACACAAAAGGTATTTTGCTAGCTGGCGGACATCGATTAGCTGCAATTCAACTGCTTAAGGAAACTAATCCTGAACTTTATCAGCAACAGTTTCCTGACGACCTCATCCCTGTACGAGTCATGCCGTTTGATGCTGAAGCCGAACCAGAGCGATCGCTTCAGGTAGAGTTAGCAGAGAACGAGAAGCGAGTTAATTATTCGCGCGACCAAATTGAGCAATTAGCAGAGCGGCTGCGATCGCTTAACTATCGAGATATCCCTGGTCGTCCCAAAGCAGGAGAAAAAGCGCTGGGTCCGGCTCTTGCTGTAGCGATTGGCGTATCTGCTCGATACGTGCGCAGGGTTCTTGCCGAGCAAACTGACCAGTACAAAAATACTAGGAACTCAGTTCCTAATTTATCGAAACTCAAGGCACTGCGGAAGATTGAAGCAGCATTAGAGGAATTAATTAGCTTGCCTGAGTCAGAGCAACCAACGCGTGCAGAGCAGAGTTTGTACAAAGCTATTCCGACTTTCTTAAAGAAGGTGAAGGCTAGTCTTGAGCAAGAAAGTAAGAGGCACTAACAAGCGGTAAATCTTCATTAAATTCTTACAGAGACTAAGTGATTTTCCTATTGGTTTCTTCAAAGAAAATTAGCCATTCTGGAGAGTAAATCATTCATGAACGATTCACGCTAACGATGAATCATTCAACAACTCACCGCGAGGTTCCGCGACGGTTAGCCGTGTTGATTTTGTCTCAAGAGCGGGGACGAAGTCCTGAATGTCCGCTCGATCCGAGTTTAATCAGCAAGTGGTGTGCCGACCTTGGCTTTGAACTAGGGTTGCGGTATTTCACCGAAGACCAGTTTCAGCAGCTGAGGGTTGTCAATCAACACTACGCTTCTGGCGGAACCCGAAGGGAACTTTTGCAGAAACTAAGGAAGATCCAAAATGGTAACGCTTGAAGATTTGATGCAACATGGCAGCCGCCGTAAAGTTGAAGCTATTGCCGCCAAGATGGGCTACCCCAAAGGGACAACTCAATTTCCTGATGAAGTTTTGGAGGAGGTCAAGAACCAGTGCAGCAAGAAGCGCTCGGTTAGCGCCAAAGCTGCTGATGCGGCGGAAGACGAGGCAGCGAATACAGCTGAGGCTGATTTAAAAAGCATTGAAGTTGCCGCAGAAAATCGCGCTGCCGGAATGTTGGTAGCACTCGATACACTAACTATGGTTAAGTGTGCTACTCGCAAGTTTTCTGATTCTCATCTTCAGCAAGCAGTAGATGAATCGCAGGGAAGGCTGCGGCAGTTCCTCAGTGGTGTAGCGACAGTGTATGACCCTGAAGCTTTTTTAGCCCAAACCCCCCTAGCCTTGGAAGCAGCTGGGGAGAGTGGTTCGATGCGATCGCTTCCAGCCAACAGCAACTTGTCGCCGAGTACCGAAAAAGAAGTCAAGCCAGAACCAGGGCGCAAATCCTCATCGGCACGTTGATAGCGACCGCTGTTCTTGGACTTTATCTAAAGCCGCACGTAGAGTGTAGAAGTCATTATGGGCATCAAGCAACATCGACGCAGACTCGCTAGCGGTGAGGAGCGGATTTATATTTATGAGGTTAGCGACGAGCAGCGGCGGAGTGTAGGAGTTGTCACGAGTTCCAGTTCCGATTCCGTTTCACCACCCTTCTATAGAGTCGAAGAAAAAAATCGCATTGTTGCTGCACTGCAAGCTGATTCTAGTTTGCTCGTTATCGGCGAACCTGGTTGCGGGAAAACAACTTTATTAGATAGCGTTGCTGTCGCTTTGGCTGAAGTTGGGTTTCCTTTAGCAACAATTAATCCGGCTACTCCAAAGCAAATCTTACTCTCAATTGCCTCTCAGCTTGGTGCTGAAACCGAATCAATAGAGGGTAAGGCGTTAGCGGTAACAGGGTTGATGGAGGCGATCGCTGATTTTTTGAGCGAGAACACGGCTTTTCTACTCATCGATGATGCCCATCGTTTATCGGTCTCAATTCGCTGTTGGCTGGAGGAACTGCACAATGGCGGTCAGCCGATGCTACTAGCTGCTTCGCGTCCGCCTGCTAAAGACATTTTTCTCAAACTACCTCGAATTGAATTACAACCTTTGTCGCACCGCCAAATTCGGGAGATCATGGAGCAAGCTGCCAGAGAATTGGGGATAGAACTATCTGCTGCGCAGCTAGCACAGCTACAGCAAAGATGTGGTGGAAATCCGATGCTGGCTAAGCGAGTGGTTAGGGAAGAGTATTTAGGGTTGGAGGAAAGTAGTCCAGACCACACGCAGTGGGTTGACGGTACTCCGTTTCTGATTGCTGGATTAATGGTTTTTACAATTGTTAGATTTATTGGTTTAGGGCTAAATAGCACTTCACTCTACCTTATTGGCGGACTAGTTGATGTCACAGTGGGAATTGTGCGCTTACTATTGTTTAGCTTGCCTAAAAAGTCGGTGAGGTTAGGACGGTGAAAAGTATTACACACGCACTTTTTGCTACTACTGCGACTTCGCTAGTTTTGGGAACGGCTGAACCTACACTGTTACTGACAGGTGCTTTAGCTTCTCAGTTGCCAGACGTAGATACCTCGAAGAGCATCCCAGGACGCATTTTGTTACCACTGTCATCGTGGTTAGAGAAACGATATCCACACCGCACGATTACTCACAGTTTCTTAGCAACAGGGGCGATCGCGCTTGTTACTTTACCTATTGCCTTCGTTGCGATCAAGTTATGGCAGGCTTTAGTGTTAGGTTATTTTTGCGGTTGGTTTGCAGATGTTTTTACTAAATCAGGCGTAGCAGCATTTTATCCATCAGCAGCGCGACTCGTGATTCCAGGTAATCCGCAGTTGCGGTTATCAACGGGCAGCAATGCTGAATATTTTGTCATGGCGGTGCTAATTCTAGTAGCGATCGCTAGCATAAGCATTAACAGCAATGGCGGTATTTTAAGAACTTTTAACTCGACACTAGGTATTCCGTCAGGTGCTGTTGAAATTGTTAATACCGAAGGGTCGCAGTATTTACTAATGGCTCAAGTATACGGTCGTTGGGCGATCGCTCAGCAGTCAGTCAATGAAAAGTTTGAAGTCGTGCGACCGCTGACGCAAACAGATTTGTTGCTAAAGAATGCTTCAGGCACTCTTTACAGAGTTGGTAGTTCGCAGAATTGTCAGATTATTGCTAGCCGAATTTTAGTTGAACGCAGCCGCCCTATTAAATTACAAGTACAAGAACTGCAATTAACAGATGAAGTTATTGCTGAAGTTTTGGCACAGTATCAAAGTTTTACGAGCGAGCGAACTTATATCAATGGCACTTTAGCTGTTGAAGATGCTGAAGATTTAGTCATACCGACTCATGCAGATTCCTTCGATACGATTACTTTGCAACAGCAACGCGAAGTGGGAGTCGTGCGGTTAGAGTCAGCAAGTCCTGCGGAAGTTCTCAGCTTGCTTGGCGATTACTACGCATCTGGCAGTTTGATTATTCGGAAAGTTGAGGTATTGTGATGTTTCAAAAAAAAGCCAAGCCATTGCCAGAGCCAGTACTAAAAGTAGTTCGCCATGCACCAACAGCATCGCCAACGGTAACTTCATCTGGCATTCAGTTAGGAGAAAATATTTACTGGAATCCTGAACTTTTACCTAATGCTCATATCGCGATTATTGGTGCTAGCGGTTCGGGGAAGACGCAAACCTTGAAGGCGATCGCGTATGAAGCTTCTAAAGTCTTCTCCCTGCAAATATTTATTGTGGACTTTCACGGCGACCAGCAACTAGAGGGGGAGGTTTGCTACCACCTAGATATGGAATCGCCGCACGGCATTAATCCTTTAACTATTGATAAAGATACCAAGGGTGGTGGACCAGCACTGCAAGCAATCGCTGTCGCAGCAATTTTGAAAAAAGCCTTGTCGATGGGACCTAATCAGGAAGGATTGGTGATTGAGGTTCTAAATAGCTGTTACACAGCGCGAGGCATCGTTCAATCAGATCCCAAAAGCTGGGAGCAAGAACCCCCAACATTTGCTGAGCTAAAAGCTGAAGTCGAGCAACGTATCGAAGAGGGTTGTAAAGAAAGTCAGAAGTTGCTTCTGAAGCTGGCAGCAACGTTTCAATATGGTATTTTTAACCGTCCTCAGCCACCGCTTAATGCACCAATTATCCGGTTTGACTTATCCGCACTTGGCAAAGTTCCAGGTTTAGGCGCGATTGCTGCTGAATCTTTGGCGAAACAGCTAATGGATAGTCATCGACTGCATGGCGAAATCGAGGGCAAAATTCCTCGTACATTTCTCTTCATCGACGAAGCCAAGGAGATGTCAAAGTCGTTGATGTGCGATCGCATTACGGCTGATGGCAGAAAGTACGGCTTAGCTTTAGTTCTTGCGTCCCAATCAGAGCGACACATGAGTTCTGATGTTATTGGTAATTCTGCTACGAAGATTGTGTTACCTGTAGACCAAGCGGAGGTCAAATCAATTGCTAAAAAATTTCGCTTTGCTGAAGAGAGAGTAGCGCGACTTTCTCCTTTACAAGCACTGTGTAGATTCGGTAAAGATGCAATGGAGGTTGATATAGTACCTTATTTTCAGCGCTTGGAGGGTGAGAAATGAACGAAATTTCGATATTACCTCCTCTGGAAACTGCTAAAAAGCAACCTCACGCGCAGAGAACAGCAGAGGTATTTCGAGCTTTAGATGAAGCTCAAGCGCAGGGCATTACAACTTATGATGCGCTAATTAATTATGTTCGACAAAAGACAGGCACGGGTTGTTCGCGGAAACTGATTAGTAAGTGGAAGAAAGAACGCGCTACTTCTGTAAAGAGCGAATCTAATGTACAGAATCTGCTAGAGGAAACTGCGGTTACTGCTTTAGATAAAGAGGTTCAACCAGAAATACAGCAGCTTGAAACTAGTGATACAACAAATCATCAATCGCTGGTAGATAACTTTAAGTTCATTAAACAGTTACAGTCAGTTCAATTGCGAAAAGTGCTGATTCCTATAGCGGCGATTAGTATGGGATTAACATTGCTAGTGCAAGTGAAACCAACGTTGGGCGATCGCGTTACAACTAATACTCAAGCAACAACGCCTGTACCCGCACCGAGTAGCACCAATGTACCGCGAACGTTGAAGTTTAGCTTATCAGTATCTAGTCCGGCGGATCTTAAAGTATCTAAAGGAGATACAGTAGAAGCGGGACAAGTGATAGCCGAACGAGTTGAACAGCGCGATCGCCTGCAAGCTGAACTTGATTCTTTAAATCTTCAGTACCAGCAGCTTCAATCTCGTATAATTCCCAAACCTGCCTCTCATGCTCCAGTGCCGTTGATTAAACAACTACCACCAATTTCCTATGCGGAGGAAGAAGCAGCAATTCAGGCAGCGGAAAGTAATTTAAGGCAAGCAGAACGCGCTTTCTCGTTACAGCAGCAGAGTATGCGCTCTTCACCAATTGCTGAATCGAATGCTGTGCAACGCGCAGTTGTCGAGGTGGAGAACAAACAACGCCTTGTTGATAATCAGAAGCGGAAGCTTGATGCTGTAAGTACGCTAAAAGACTTGCCTGCTGCTGTACTCGAACACGAGCAGGAGGTATTGAAAGCGAAGGAAGCTGAACTCAAACAGGCTGTTGCTGACCAAGAACTTTTCACAGCTAAGTTAGAGGCAGCATCGCGCAATCAAGTTGAAAAGTTACAGCAGTTAGGTGCTGCTGTAGAAAAGGCAAGGGCAGATTTACAAGTCGCGATCGCCAAGCTGCAAACTAAAAAAGACATGAGAGCGCATCAAGAATACGAAGCATCGGTCGTTGCTGCAAGAAGGATAGAAGAGCGAAATGCAGCGCAGGACAGTCATTCGCGCAATTTATTAGCAGCCGAACAGCAGGAGCGCGATCGCCAATTTCAGCTAGCACAAATCAAAGCCAAAATCGACAATGTTAATAGCCAACTTACAAATCTGTCAGTTGTTACTAGCCCGTATGATGGTGTCATCAAAGCAATCAAGTTCCGCAAGCAGTCTAACAATGATTTGCACGTTGAGCTTACACTTAGCGTTGATGCTGCCACTACAACCAGCAGTAGCTCAGGGTCAGAGAGCGCAACTACAGCCCCAAACAGAGAGTAACTCTCAACCAACGGAGGTTCCTGAATTAGAAGCTGGGCAAGAGGAAATACCAGAACCTACTCAAAGTAATCCTTTAGAACCAGCAGGAACTGACATTGACGTGATTATCAAAACTCGGATTAACGATGATTTGTGGGAAGCGATGAAAGGTGACTTACCGTGCTTAATCGCGACTCGCGAGTGTATCTCTGAGTTACAAGCAACGGCAACTGGGCGCAATCCTTTGCTATTGGAGATTGACGAGCGTATTGAAGAAATCAATGCCAAGATTGAACAAGCGAGGGCGAGTAATAAAAAATCTATTCGGCTTAGTGTTCTTACGCCAGGATTGCAAGCGCTGCTTTCACCACAAGCAATTACTCAGAACGGAAAGACACGGACGACTGGGGGATTTTTATCAAACATTCTTTCAATCTTTACTAATCCTGTAGGCATCGTTGATAAACTACTTTCTGCGGTTGGCGTACCCCTACTACAATCAGCATTTGGCGGTAACGAGCAAAATCAGAGAAATGCAATCGCTATTTCTGACCTTCAGGTAAAATCTGCTGAGTTACAACGAGGACGTGCCGAACTCGCACAAAAGATTCGCGAACAGGTGTATTTGGCAGTGTTTGATTATGACGACGCAGCGCGTGAATTTCAGATTGCTCAAGAAGTAGCTAAACGCGATGCAGCTAGGATGCAGCTACTAGAAGTAGAATATCGCTTTGGTGAAGGTAATACCAATAGTTATTTGAATAGCCTTAATAGCTTAGATGGAAGAAAAGCGCAAACTTACCGAGCATGGGCAACGCTGCGATCGCGGCTTGAGAAGATTAAGTTGTTAGTGTTAGGGGTAGACGAGTAATTGCTTTTATGAGCAAACCCACCCCTCATTAAATTGCAATATGCTCAAAATACTGCCAGCACTCAAGACGGATAGGATACTTCCAGCACTAAGGACGCTTAAAAGACAACCAGCGCTACCGATACTTAAAATACTGCCAGCACTACCAATACTCAGGATACTGCCAACGCTACCAATACTTAGAATACTGCCAGCACTGCCAATACTTAGGATGCTACGATAACTCATCCAACTCAAAATACTGCGTTCTGAATTAAGCCAGTTTTTACTCATCATTGTCTCCACAATCAACGAATGGGGGGATTTTACCACAGTTGCACAAAGCAGTCAGTTTGAGCGATTTTCTCACTGAGGAATTCCCCAGTGAGCAGTAAAGGTGCACTCAAAGTATGTATATGGATAGTTAGTCTAAGCAGGTGACGCGATCGCTCTTTGAGAAAGTTAAACTGGCAACTTTGATAGTCGATCAGAAAACCAGCAGTGAATTACAGTGAATGCGGTTACGTACTTCAATTGATTGATCGTCAAAATGAAAGTAAGTTTTTCTTTGAATCCTTTGAGATTATTATCGTTTATAACTTTGCGATATTCGCTTATATTAATAGGACTAACTAATCCCCAAAGTTCCTTCCAAGTAAGCTTCTGGTAAATAGCCCAATTACCGATAGCGCAACACCGTACCTTCATTATCAGTTGTTTTCTGTTTCGGGCAGGATGACGAACAACAGCATGGGGAGAATAGACAACTTCATACCCTGCTTTAAATACTCGCTGTCCCCACTCTTTATCACCTAATGCTGGCAGCTGGTCGTTGAATAATCCAACGCTTTCAAGCACTTTTCGGGATGTAAACACGTTAGCGGTTGCACCATAGTGATGGCGAACGTAATCTTTTTGTCTTAAGTAGAAGATCGAGTCAACGTATTCGGGAACAGTGGGGCGATCGCCTTTGAAGAAAAATTCAATATGTCCGGCAACTAAGCCAATGTTGGGTTGTGCTAAGAATGCTTGAACTCCTGCTGCAATCCAATCATTTGCAGGAATGCAGTCAGAATCAGTAAAAGCAAAGATCTCGCCTTTAGCAGCTACTATGCCTCGATTTCTGGCAGCGCAGCAACCGCGTTTTGGTTCGTGAAGTAATTGAACATTGGGAAACTGCCTAACAACGGCTTTAACTTTGTCAACATCGTCAGAACTATTGTCAACGACAATCACTTCGTATCTGCTGTAAGGATACGTTTGATAGTAAAGTGCAGTTAACGCTTTATACAGGCGATCGCTATCGTTGTAGACCGGAACGACTACACTTACAAAAGGCTGGTTCATAGTAGAAATGCCCCTCTCGTAAGGGGCACGAGAACTAGTATGTTTGGGCTTAACTAGCTAGCCAAGGTGTAGTTACTACTACCGCCGCTCCAACCTTCTGGGAAGTAGGCTTTACCTTGACGACAGAATGGCAATTCTTCAGAAGTCATAGTACTCGGAGTAAATCTAGTTATCTCCGAGCCTGTAGAGCCAGAGGCACTAATAGGCATTACAGAAATTGGAGTACTAGCAAGCGGATAGCTCGGACTGCTTTTAACAGAAATCATGCCGCAAGCATTTGCCTTAGCACGCCGCGTTGAGGGCACGTTGTTGAATGTAATTTCTTGTCTAGAGTAAGGAGCTAACCCAGTAAAGTAAATTACATTATTGGAATCTTTGAATACCGAAGCAGAGGGAGCAGCGGAGGAGAAGGCTAAATTACCATCAACGCACCGAGGAGTTGAACCGACAGGAAGACTTGACATCTCGTAGGCGGCTCCATCTTTTGTAAACGAAGAATCAGTATTAATTGGAAACGAGGAGGAGCTACGCAAAGCTACTACACCACAAGCATTAGCTGCAACGCGCCGAACTCGAGGAGTACCAGAATACTCAAGTAAATAAGTTCCGTAGCTGTTCAATCCTGTAACCGTAACGCTACCGTCATTACCTTTGGTAGCTGTAACGTTAGCCAAAGCAGGTGTTGCAGTTGTGGCAACAGCGATGAGGGACGCAATTGCGGCAGCAGTTTTTTTGTTGTTCATGATTCAATTTCTTACGAGAAGGGAATAATCTACCTAGCGAGGCTGCTACTGCACTCAATCCCCTCAGCAGCCTCCACCAAATTAGCTTTGCAATTGCTGTGGCAACACTACGGAAGATACGGATTTAAATATGAAGAGTTTAATAAGGTATTCAGTTAATGGTTTGCCATTTGTAGCGATTGCTCTTGCTGTTGGTTTTGCTAATTATCCGAAGTTTGTTGCTCCTAGCGCAGAGTTAGAAGATGAAGGACGCGGTAATAAAGTAGTTCACGCTCCTCGAAGGCGAGAACTTCCTCAATCTGAAGAGTATCAAGTTACTAGCGTTCATGATGGCGATACTCTTACAGTTCAGGGAAATTGGGGGAAGCAGAAAGTTCGATTGTGCGGGATTGATGCACCTGAACTTGATCAACCATTAGGTTATGAAAGCCGCGACTTTGCGCGATCGCTCGTTGCTGCTGCGGGTAACAATATTATCCTGATGCCAATTGAGAAGGATCGTTACGGTCGAACGGTGGCGGAAGTATTCGTAGTCTTGAAAGATGGTCAAGAACAGTCTTTGCAGGAAGAATTGCTGAAGAGCGGTTTGGCTTATGTTTATCAAAGATACATATCAGGTTGTTTTAATGCTGAGTCGATGAAGGAGGCTGAAGCGATCGCTGTTTCTAAACGCATTGGCGTATGGAGTGGCAATCATGAAAAACCTTGGGATTACAGAAAGAGAAAGCGATAGGTATAGATGTTTTAGTTTAGAAATGTAGTATGAAAATTATAGTAGAATTGCCAGTTTTTGATAGTCTTTTACCGACAGAACAGACTGAAATACTTCGACGCATTGAGAGTAATATCAAAGCAATTGCTGCGGAGATGAATCAGCCGTGTCGAATTGCAGGATGGATGAGTACAAAGACTTTAAATTGGAAGTTTTATTTAGCAGAAGATGAGTAAATTATTTCACTCCTCAGTGTGGGAATACTAAGACTGATAAGCGTTCAGAACCTTACAGATGAAAAACTCTGGTTTTACTTTAATTGAGTTACTTGTAGCAATTGCTGTTGCGGGGATTTTGGCAGCGATCGCTGTTCCTGGTTGGCTCTCGTTTGTACAACAGCGGCGATTAAGCGTAGCGGCTGACCAGATGTATCGTGCTGTAAAAGCTACGCAAGCTGAAGCTAAGAAAACTAAAGCAACGCAAACATTGCAACCTGCTACAGAAATTGATTCATCTGTTAGTGTTACTTATCCTACACCCACACTCTCTTTCGATCATCGAGGTGCTGTAAAAGCAGGGGCTGTGCCTTACCATATTAATCTAACTGTAGAAAATGGTGGAAGTAGTTCACGCTGTATAGTGGTTAAAACACTCTTAGGTGCAACAACTACCGGTAGAAATACACAAGAATGCAATCAACTAGAAATAGCACAGTAATTACTACTTTTCATATCGATGAATGAGATGAGTTGGACTTACTAAGTCTCTTGTTGCTGTAAAGTCAGGAAACTACAAGATAGTTTGTCAACTAATTAGTATTAATGATGTTCGAGTATCAGGTTTAACAGTTTAAAATAGTATTTTGTACTTCAATTGCCATAATGTGATGTGATGATGCAACTGAAGATATGGCAACATCGACAGCAATGCCTCAGTCTGCAATTGTGTACGGAGCTTGTCCTCATGATTGTCCAGATACCTGCTCAATGATAGTAACTGTAGAAAATGGTCGAGCGGCTAGAGTTGCGGGCAATCCAGATCATCCGTTCACGAAAGGAACGCTGTGCGGTAAGGTGAGCGATTATCTCGACCGAGTTTACAGTCCTGATCGCCTGCTTTATCCCATGCGACGAGTTGGAGCGAAAGGCAGCGGGCAGTTTGAGAGAATAAGCTGGGATACTGCGTTAGATGAAATTTGCGATCGGTTCAAGCAAATCATTCAAGATTATGGTTCAGAAGCAGTTCTGCCTTGTAGCTATTTAGGACATGAAGGCTTACTAAACGGGCTAACAGTAGGCGATCCGTTTTTCAATCGACTTGGAGCAACAGTGAGCGAACGCACTTTTTGTGCTTCTTGCTCCAGTGCTGCCTACTTGATGACTTGCGGTCCAACGCATGGCACTGATCCAGATACATTTGTCCACTCCAGATACATCATTGTTTGGGGTTGTAACGTACTTACGACCAACGTACATCTATGGTCATTCATTCAAGAGGCTCGCAAGCGCGGGGCAAAGCTGGTTGTTATCGATCCAGTTCGCAATCGCACGGCACAAAAGGCAGATTGGCATATTCCGATTCGTCCAGGAACCGATGGAGCTTTAGCGCTCGCCATGATGCATCTGATAGTTAATAATGATTGGGTAGATGCTGACTACATTGAACGTTATACGACTGGCTACGCAGAACTAAAGCAGCACGTTCAGCAGTATTCACCAAAATGGGCATCGGAAGTGACAGGCATTCCGGTGCAAGATATCGTAACTCTGACCCGCGAGTATGCTACCACTCCACCCGCTGTTATTCGGCTGGGCGTAGCGTTGGAGAAGCAAGCTGGGGGCGGGCAGGGAATTAGAGCTATCTGCTGCTTGCCTGCCTTGATTGGAGCGTGGAGATATTTGGGTGGTGGGATTCTACAAGCACCACTCTGGCCCTTCCCAATTCGGTGGGAAGCTGCTCACCATCCAGAGTTCATTCGTCCAGGCACGCGAGTGGTAAACCTGTGGCAACTTGGAGCGGTATTAACAGGAGAATTGCTGCTAGAACCGCCGATCAAAGCGCTATTTGTCTATAACAGCAATCCGGTTAGTCAATCGGCAGAGCAAAGTAAAACACTAGCAGGATTGATGCGAGACGATCTATTTACGATTGTTAGCGAACAGTTTATGACCGACACGGCTCGCTACGCTGATATTCTGCTGCCAGCAGCAACACAGGTTGAACATCTTGACTTGATGTTTTCCTGGGGGCATACCTACGTTACTCTCAACAATCCAGCGATCGCTCCACTAGGTGAGGCAGTAGCTAACACTGAGTTATTTCGCCGTCTTGCTGTAAAGATGGGCTTTGAAGATGAGTGCTTCAAACTTAGTGATGAAGCGTTAGCAATGCAAATTCTCGATTGGTCGGCTCCTGTAATGCAGGGCATTGATATGGAATTATTGAAGCAAAAAGGTTACGCCAAGCTGAAAATTGATTTGGTACCTCACGCTGAGGGGAATTTCCCAACGCCATCAGGTAAGTGCGAGTTTGTGGCATCCGAACCAGTCAGCACTAACTTTGTAGTGTCAGCATTCCGGCAGGGATTCGAGGAATATGAGCCTGGGCAAACTTTGCCTTTGCTACCTACTTATATTCCACCTAGAGAAACGGTACAAAGTAACCCAGAACTAGCACGACGCTATCCGCTTAAGTTGCTGTCTATTAAACCACACCAGTTTCTCAATTCCTGTTTTGCTAATCTTCCGAAACATCGGAAGCTGGAAGGCGAATTTAATGTAGTGATTCATCCGAGCGATGCTGCAAAACGCGGAATCGAATCTGGGCAAAAGGTTAAAATTTTCAACGATCGTGGTGCATTTCAAACAGTTGCGCTAGTTAAAGACATAACGCAGCCTGGTATTGTTGTAGCTCCATTGGGGCACTGGCGCGCATTCAACCAAAATAACAATACGCTCAACGCAGCAACATCATCAACCTTTACAGACATGGGACATGCAGCAACGGTGGGAGATACCTTGATAGAAGTTGCAGCGATTAGTTAGTTTTCTTTTCGTAGCTTCTCTCCTCCAAGTTTACTTTTATTTCGTTCAGTCCTTGTAAGGAATTGTGCGTGTAATATACAAATGACTGTTTGCAATAATTTTTAATCTTAGACAAGGAAGCCAAGGAGTTATTTTGGTTTGAAGTAGCTTTTGCGATCGCTTCGCGGTGTTATAGCCTTTTCCTAAATTTCAAAAGTCAGAATAGGCTTCTAATTCTCAGCAATCTAGTTAAGCAAGCTGAAACAAACAATTTGCAACAATTAGCCATATTGTTTTGCAAAACGCTGTCGCTGTCGTTGAGTCATCCAACAGACAATCTCCCCCAAATTAGCAACAGGTACTTGAGAAAATGGTAGGGTTTGCATATAGCCGTCATGAAGAAACTCAGGTGTCATGGTTGTCTCACTCATGCACTGCTGCGCCTGATTTCTCCAAATTAGATCCCACCATTTTTCGTGAGCTTCAAGCGCTTGAGTATATTCTGGGGCGCGAGGGTCTGAGACTTGAGCATGTTGAGCATAGCCAACCCGACAATGAATATGAAGTGCCCGTTGAGCACACAGTTCAAGAACGTCCCACTCTGTATCAATTAGTCGTTCGCAAACAACACACCAGTGGCTAAAGTCACAGGTAAGTTTCATCGAGGGAAACTCAAGTAGCAAATCTCTAGTAATCCAGGGATTGAACAGCGATCGACTCCGATGCGTCTCAAACGAAATCGCAATACCAGCTTCTTTCTCAAGTGCTAGCGCTTTCCCAAAAAACTCGACATTCTGCTGCCACGACCAGCCATCATAGCCGCACATTGTTGAGACAAACATTGCTCCTAGCTGCACGGCGTGTTCAACCGACCAGCGCAAATCATCAAGATGATTTTGAATAGTGAACTCGCGGCGTGGAATCCACCAATCCTTGGTAGCATCACCATCCACTCCTGTTGTCGCTTCAGCAACGTAGACTAAACGATGTTCGTTAAGTTTTTCCCGCAGTTTGCAACGTTGCTCAGACGTTTTGGGAATTGGACCCTCTAAGCCATCAAACCCATCCCTAAGAGTTTGTTGAATCCACTCATCTAGATTAGATGAACCCGACCAGAAAGAGCGAAGCATCAGAAGTTTCATTGTTTGCTTGCTGCCTCAATTTGCCGCGCTAAATACCGTTGGAATAGCCAAATAGGCATTTCCAGATGCCCTAGCGGACCAGGGGAATAAACTGAGGATCGTAATCCTCGTTGCACCGCAGTACAAACCTCTACATCTTCTAGGTGGAATTTTCTTAGTGCTTCAATTTCTTGTTCCAACAGTCGATCAAATCCTGGCAGTTCTTTACTTTTAGATGTGACTAACAATGTAGTGTGTAAAATCATTTCACTTTCACTAGTGGGTAATAGTAAATACCAGTAAACGCGATCGGGACCAATAAATAGTAAGAAGTTTGGAGTGCCAAGATAGACTGCATATTCATAGTAGTCGCGAGGATGCAGGCTGCTAGGAGGTTGAAATACGCTGGTTGATTGACCTGCTTTCACCTGCTCTACAATTGATTTTGCCAAGGGTAAATGACATACAATACTATTTGCTAACTCTGGTTCTGACCAAGTACTAGCGGCAGGCATCATTGGTTCAAAGGTTTTGTGATGAGTACCCAAATGATGATAGGGTTCCATAAAATTTTCAACCAACACCTTCCAGTTGAACTGACAATCCCATCTCACATTTGCAACTATCTCCATTTCTGCCATATTCCACCGTTCCACAAAAGGTAGCAGTTGTGCATAATGTGTATTGACAGGTTCAATATTTGAATCAAACGTGACAAAAATAAACCCTTGCCAAATCTCAGAACGAAACGCAGGTAAACAAAACTTACCTTGCTCAAACTCTTGAGAGTGATGCATTTGTGGAGCACCAATTAAATGCCCATCTAAGCCGTAACTCCAGTGATGATATGGACATAAGAAACTGCGGCGATTACCTTGCACTCGATGCCCAAATTCCTCAGGCATGATATCCATACCGCGATGAGGGCACACTCTTGATAGCACGCGAATGCGATCGTCTTTGCCACGTACAATTGAAATTGGTTCATCGAACAAATTGATATTAATGTAGTCTCCAGGTTGAGAAACTTGTGAAACGTGTCCTACACACAGCCATTGCTTCTTAAAGATGTGCTGAACTTCCCATTGGTAAAAAGCTGATGACGTGTAAGCTTGAGCAGGAAGAGCGATCGCTTGTTCTAGCGGTCTCGCTGCAATATTCACAATCTTCTGCTGAAGTTGGAGTAATTGCGTTTCATCTGAAAACTTCGTAGTTGTTGACATGACAATCTATTTCTTTTTTCTAGCAAAACTGATGATTAAGAAAAATAGGGTTCTTTGTATGTAAGCAAGTATCGAAGTTTAGCAAAACAAACTAATGAATATAGTGCTTTAAAGTTGCTACAAATGAAGAGCAGAGTAGCTTCAAGAAAAGCTATTTGTATTTTGTCTGTAGTAAGTTGGTATTACACTGTGATTGCCTTTAGAAAGGAAATATCCGTCACTGAATTTGCAGGAATCGCTTTTGTCACTAAGTTCGCTTCTGCCCAAACTTCTTGCGCTTGAGAAAAACCTTTGGAAAATAGATTTGGAGTGCTTCCTTGTAATCCAAAATAATTAGCATTTTCTGCATAATCAGCGTATTTACATCCTTGTACCATTTCACTGATTTCTTGTTGCGAAACTCCTAATCCTTTTGCCATTATGCTGTTAGCTTGAGCAGGGTTCGTTCTCCAGAATTCAACTGCATCAAACCAAGCTTTGATTACACCGCTTACTGCATCTGGATTAGTATTTGCGTAATCGCTGTGAACGAGTAATAAATCTAACAAAAGTCCTGGTTGTTCGCGGCTTGTCACTAATATATGTGCGTTGGGCAACTGCTTTGTTGTAGTAGTCAAGTAAGGTTCCCACGTCACCGCAGCTTTAGTACGTCCCGCAGTAAATGCTGCTGCTGCATCACCAGCTGTTGGCACGAACAATGTCTGCACGTCTTCAGGAGATACATTTTCTTGTTTTAATAAGGAAAGTAAAAAGAAATGAGAAGGCGAGCCTTGTTCAACTGCAATAGACTGATTTTGTAAATCTGCAATGCTGGTGATGTCTTTGCTAGCAACAATACCATCTGCCCCATAAGAATCATTGAGCTTTAGGATACAGGTAGCAGGTAGCCCTTGAGAGGCTTCGATCGCAAACCAATCGAGTGTTGTAATAGAAAATTGTACTTGTTGATTTACTAGTGCACTCCGACGAGGAGCCGCATCCTCAATCTTCAGAATTTCTGCCTCTAGTCCGTGTTTTGCAAACAAGTTCTGCTCTTTGGCTATAAAAAAAGGTCCGTAACCAATCCAAGTCAAAATAGCAATCTTAATTGATTGAAGAGAATTGGATACTCCTGATGATGTTCCAGATATGTTTCTACAAGAAGCGATCGCACTTGTGGTTCCAGCAATTGCACTGTATTTAAGGAATTTACGACGCTGCATGAGTTTGGTTGCTCTCTGGTAGTTTGAACTAACTAAACACCTACAAGTAGTTCGTGTCTCAATAACTTCACTTCTTTGATTACTACAAGCAGGAAGTACTGAGCGAAAAGTAAGAAGCTATTTCACACCTTAAAAGCGTTACTCGTACAAAACTGTGTTTTAAATAACAAAAAACGCAGTTTTAGAATATTTTTCTGCGAAATTGTTTACTGATTTTAGTAAATCTATACTTTTAAAGTAAATATTCTACTCAGATATGCGAATATCGTAAATTGAGGATTACGAGTGTATGAGAGAGGATAAGCAAATAGCAGTTCTTAGCTTCTGTATAGAGTGATACCTAGAGAACGCTAATATTAGCGTTACCTCAACTAAAAGCTAAGCTTAACGAAGGATTTGTTGCGAAATTCGTATTATGTCTGACGAAGCTCACTACCAAAAAATTGAAAGTACTCCGTTAAACCTAGATGAACTAGATATTCAAATTGTGCAGCTGCTGCATAAGGACGGGCGAATGCCATTTACAGAAATTGCCAAGAAAGTCGGTGTAGCAGAAGCAACGATCCGCAATCGCGTTCAACGATTGACAAACTCCGGTGCAATCACGATTCAAGCATATTTAAACCCAGATAAGTTAGGCTTTCGCAACATAGCACTGATTGAGCTAAAGTTGGTAGATTTTGAGCAAGCGCAGGCGATCGCATCTGAATTGGTTAATCAAGACTCTGTAAGCTATGTTGCCTTTGTGGCAGGTAGTTACGACCTATTTGTGGAAGTTACCTACGATACAAATGAAGGATTATTCGATTTTATATCAGCCCTAAAAGCAAAATCTGGAGTCAGCAGTTGTGAAACAGCGATCGTCCTTAAACTACTTAAAACTCAATATTCGTTTCAAGCAAAATCTATCATAACCTGAGTTGTCATCTATACTAAGCAAATCATCAATTGTAGTATGCGCAGACTTGCTAAGCTCAATGAGTTTGCGATCGCGATTAGCGCGGTAACTGCAAGATTCATACAAAATTGGGTGGCGTGTAATGGAAGTTCGATGCGCGGCTTCTAGTTGCCGTTCCGCTCCACAAACAAGGTATGGTAGCACAGCGTCGTTGAGGGGCAAGCCTGAAGTAAATAAAAAACGTGAGGATCTGGGCGGTTAGGCGTTTGTTGGTTTGTTCGCTCCCGCTAACTACTCACTACGCTCCAAGCAGATCGGTCAGTCGCTCACTCTTTTAAGGTTGCCTGTTTTTGGTCTCGCATTTTTTAGGCTTGCTAAGTAGATCTGCGCTCCGCTCCAGGGCTGTGCTGCTTAGACGAAATTGGGTGTCGCTCCACTGTCGTGAGGAGGAAAAAGATGAAGAGTGAGAAGGAGAGGTAAAGGTCAGGCGCACAACGGGCAGCGTTCGCCGGATAGTCTCGCAATTGGTAGGTCACGTGGGCGGAAGGCTGGCAACCCCCCTCACCCCCACACGGGGGAAATGGTAGTTTAATATGCCTCTCGGCGCAGCTGGCGATTTGTTCCTAGCGCGGTTAGTTTCCTCGCGCAGCTGGTGGTTTGCGTTCCTTTCAGCATCTGTCGTTTCCTCTTCAGGCTTCCGCGCCGCCTTCTGTTTTGTGCCTCTGATTTACATGACTTGTTGTTTCTTTCCACATTCTTATTATGCCTTGTTTTCACGGCAATGTCAAGCATTTATAGGTTATTTTTCTTCATCTTTTGCTTGGTTTTCGCTGTTTTCAAGGTACGCGATCGCTGCTTTTTGCAACCACTCAGATAACTTCAAGCCCGATGCTGCCACAGCGCGATCAATGCGACTTTCTAGCGATCGCGGGGGGCGAAAGCCCATCATTCGTCCTTTGGGTTCTTCACCTGGAGCAACTACAAAGCTAGTCGCATTTTTCTTTTTAGGGTTCGGTTTCCCAGGACTTCCAGTCTTTCCTTTTACTCCTGCCACAGCGTTTAATTAATGTAAAGATTTGTCATTATGCCTTGAAAACTAGGGATAATGCAGTGTTTTCATGGCATAATAATAGTAACAAATAAACCAGCGTGCAGCAGGGCTTGGGCAGCTGAGAGTCTCGGAACCAGTGGGGCAGCGAGACGAAAACAAAAAACCCAGTGTGTTACTGGGCTGCGTTCAATAAAAAAGGTAATTCCATTATGTCAATAATTGCACCATCTGCCGAATCTACTCTCGCTTTAGCTATTGAGGAGTTTACTCGTAAGGCTGAGGCTTTCTTACAAATTCATTATCAATACGGTAGCAGTAAGGAAGATATCGAAATCATTCTTAAAGCTGTTAAGGATTTGAAACTCGACATAGACATTGAGCAACTAGAACAAGAGTTTGAATTGCACTGCGATCGCAAAGATCTAGAGGCTGATTACTACGATTCAGCTTGGTTCTAGAAGCAAACGGGGGCAGTTGCCCCCAGTACAAACTTTGGAGAATGAGATATGAAGCCAGGAATGAAAGTTATTCAAAAACAGCAAGTAGGCAATCGCTGGGTTTGGTTGTGTGAAGAATCGCTGCTAGGGCAAGGATGCCGCGAGTGGGCAACATATGTATCAATGTCACCTGATGAAACTCGCACCGAATACGGGCATTACTTCGTAAACAAAAGCAATGCAGTTCAAGATTATCAGGCACGGTTAAACAGCATCTAAGCCAAGCGTCCTGAGCAAGACGTTAAAAGGCTCGTCAAGTTTTTTCAAATCACTAAAAATACACAGGGTCGTAACAATGCTATTTACAGATTATCCAAATGCGATCGCGCGCATTCAAAGGCAAATCCTCGACACAGACCAGCACCTAATCGGATTGACAGAGGGCGTAAAGATTTTTGAAGCAGAGATTGATAAGGCGATCGCTTTTGATACATCGCTCAAAAACGAAGCTCAGCGAAAAGCGCGGCGAATTGAGTTGCAACAAACCGACGGCAATTCTTACGCTGCATCACGGTTACTAAGAGAAACAAAGGAAAAGCGCGAAATACTAGCAATTGAGCTTGAATTGCTACGAAATCAATTTGCAATTCTTAAGTTAGAAAAGCGCGAGGCGATCGCTCGTTTAGAGGTTGAACTAGCTTAAACAGTTTTACTTCTGTGCCACTGCTTTTAACCGAGTTAGTGGCAACAACAACATTATGATTGAAATCTCCTTAGAACTTGCATCACAACACTTTTCTAAATATGCGATCGCTGAGTTGCTTCATTACTTGAATAGGTCAAAGTGGGAGCAGAAATACAACAAGCATCAATTAAAAGTTGAGCTTTGGGCTGTTGGCATTTGGGTAAGAGAGGCAGGAATTATTAGCTATCAAGATTTAGCCTGTTTCATTCGCGAAACAACCTTACTTAAGGCGTCAGGGTTACGAGTAGAAAAGCGATTGCCCAACTTATTTTTAGTACAAGGAGTGCAGAAATCAAAGTATGCAGTGGTGCGACAAAACAACCATTTTCGCTGTGAATGTATGCTCTATCAATGCCGAGATAATCGTTTGAGAACCGAGCTACCTCAACTATTCGAGGCATTGAATCGAAAGATATTTTGTCATCACACAGTAGCAGCATACTTATCGTCAAAAAATCAATAACTTTCGTCCCTGTAGGTAGGCGGTTAGACCTTCACTTTAGCTGCTCATCCCCGCCAAGAGACGGCAGCAACTTCCATACATCAAGAGGTAAAAATCAATGTGTGAAGATAAAACACCGCGTATCTATATAGCTTGCCTGGAAGCATACAGCAAGGGTGTACTACACGGAGCGTGGCTCGACTGCAATCAAGGTATAGAAAATATTTGGAAAGGAATTGATGAGGTTTTAAGAACATCGCCAGTCCTAGGCGCAGAGGATTGGGCAATTCACAGTTATGAAAACTGGCAAGGTATTTCGATTGGGGAATACGAATCGATTGAGCGCGTTGCAGAGTTAGCTGAATTATTACAGGTACATGGTAGAGCATTTGCAGCTTACTACAACTATTACGGTAGCGACGCCAGTTTAGCGGGCTTTCAAGAATGCTACGAAGGAAAGTACGAAAGTGAGGAAGACTTTGCTTACAGCATTTGGTACGAGTTGGGCAAGTTAAAGCTGTTAGAAACTTGGGGCATTCTTGATATTTACATTGACTGGGAAGCTGTAGCCCGTGACTTATTCATCGATTCTTACTTTTCGGTTGAAACTGGTTACAAAGAGGTGTACGTGTTCAATCGCTATTAATAATTGAAACTCCGACCTGAGTATGTTGTTAAACTGCTCAAATCCAAGGTTGCCGCCCATCCCCGCCAAGAGACAGCGGCAGCCTCCCCTTACATCAAGAGGTAACTTTAATGTACAACATTGCTCAAGAAATCGAACGCGAGATTGCCGAGTTAGAACAGGAACGAGAACGGCTGATTCGTTATTGGTTTGAAATGGGCGAACTCGATTGCTTGCACACTTTACCACCACTTCACCCAGATAACTATTGGTATATGAGCGGGTACTGGGATATGGAGTATCAGCTAGAAATTGGCTTGAAGCCAGAGCCTATGAGTTTTGAACACTTCTAGAACTAACAATGGGGAAGTATAAAACTGCTTCCCCAACTACAACCAATTCTGCATTAGGAATACGTCAATGTTTAAACGCGCAACCAAATCACAAATCAAACTTCGCTTAGCCCTCGTTGGGATTAGTGGTGGTGGAAAAACTTACTCTGCTTTATCAATTGCTTCCCATTTAGGTAAGAGTATTGCAGTAATTGATACCGAACACGGCAGCGCTAGTAAGTATGCAGACTTATTTCAATTCGATACTTGCGAACTATCTAGCTTTCATCCTCAAAACTATATCGATGCAATCAACGCGGCGAGTGGTAACTATGACGTGCTGATCGTTGATAGCCTCAGTCATGCATGGATTGGTAAAGATGGTGCATTAGAACAAGTAGACCGCATTGCTAAGCGATCGCCCTCTAGTAACACTTTTGCAGCATGGCGCGATGTTACTCCACTACACAATCAATTAGTAGAAGCAATGCTACTGTGCCAGAGTCATTTGATTGTCACGATGCGGAGTAAGACTGAGTATGTTATGGAGGAGTACGAAGATAAAGGTAGGAAGAAGACTAGACCTGCTAAAGTTGGACTCGCACCAATTCAACGCGACGGGCTTGAATACGAATTTGATGTCGTGGGCGATATGGACAAAGATAATAACTTAATTGTTACTAAGTCTCGATGTCCTGATTTAGTTGGTAGAGTCATTAACAAGCCAGGTAAAGATCTGGCATACTGCCTACGTGCTTGGATGGGCGAACCGTGGTTGGTGTGGAAATCTGAAGCAGATGCGATCGCCTGGGCAGCTGCTCAATTACCAGAAATGCCGATTGAAGAACTACGACAAGAATTTGATAATTTACCTGCTAGCAACGGTAAGAAAGCGCCTGTGTGGGTAGAGCGCGTAGCAGTGCTTAAAGAACCTTTTTAGGTTTTGTTGATGCAAGTGGTAGTTTCTAGAAGCTACCACTTATCATCAGATACCAATTCACTAAAGGTTAGCTTGCAAGTCCCTATCCTGCAACGATTGCCCTTTAGTAGAAAGTCGGTACGAAACAGCATTTAATATTTCGCTTAGTTCGTCACGATTCATCCAGTCAATTTGTTTAACCATCCATTGTAAAAAGTTGTTTTCAACTACGACGCTTAACCCTGATTGACTGCCAAGTAACCGTTGAGCTAATTCAACCTTCTCTTCAGAGGACAAGCTTTCGACTACAGGCAGTACTTTTTCTAAAGTATGTCTCGCATTCATTTTTATATTGAAGCTACGATTTACTTTACTGAGAGAATGAATTCGATAATCATAATACTCTCTTAAACATCTATTAACCGTATATTTACGAGTTTGCCCTACGCAGAAGACTCCTGTTCTGAATAACTTCCGTATTTTCTCGCATGAATTCAGATTAAGTATGCTTCTTTGTATTATGTAAAAAGCCCTAATACTCTTCTGTTTAGGACTTGCACTAAAGTTTTCTAAACAGCAATCCGCTCTGTTGAATGGCGAGACTGCTCGTTTAACGAGTTAGTTTTAGGAGAAACCCGTCTAGCGATCGCTGCTAGTAAGCTGCTTAGTTGCGCGTCGTCCATTGATTGCACGAACAAATCAATGTCGCTCTGCACAGATTCTTTGCCTGCTAGCAAAAGATAAAAAAAAGATTTTGAGCCTGGTTCTAATTGCTCCATAGCGCTAAGGATCTCTTCCAAGGTGTTATGCGCCATTGCTACGCCTTTACCATTTCTAAATCGCGATATGTGAGCTTCGCTAACTCCAGCAAGCTGCGACAGAGCTTTCGCGCTGATGGTGTACTTCCTCAATGTCTTGTCAAAGGCTTCGTGAATTAACATTAAGTTTATTTACAACTTTATTTACTGTAGGCTAATCAGTTTACTATGAGTAAATTAAGTTAGCTATTCCACCAATCTACACATACTTCACCAACTACATGAGGAAATTTACATGAAAGATCAGAGCAGCAGAAGGAGATTTCTATACTTAATATCTACTGTAGCAAAGTTAGTTGCATATCAATTAAAAATTTAGAGTTAAGTGCTTCTACTTGTTGAAGCAATGATAACTCACGTTTGTCGGATAGGGTATAGAGAACGAACGCTATCTCGCTACAGTAGCTCTTTTTTCCAGACAAAAAATTAACCCCAATCAACTGAAACTTGTTTGGGGCGTTTCAAACTAAAACTTGTACATACTAAAACTTGTACATATTATGACACAGATTGAGCCGAAGTTCTCAAGAAAGTTTGGCACGCTGCCAAGCGACTGTAGAACAAGACATTGGGAAAACATTACAACCATCTACTCTAAGTCATTAATTGCTGCATCTTTTGAGGAGGTGCAGAACGATGGCTAAGCCGCTTCGTAAAACCCAGCAGTTCTTCATGCTTACACCTAATGTCAGAGACAAGCTACTTGATGCCAATTTAACAGCTGCTGAATGGCGAGTTTGGTGTTATTTGGTCAGCCTCGATCCTTTTGGCGATCGCGGAGCTAAATTTTCTCCAGCTGAATTAATGCTTAGATGCGGAATCAAAAAATCAACTTACTTTGCCACTAAAGCCAAGTTCCAAAAACTTGGGTTGTTCGACTTCAAGGATGGAACCACTAAAGTTTACAACTTGCAAAGCCATCCTGTTGATACTGAAGAGTCTGACCATTCTCAACAACAGCAAGTTATTGAGTCCAAGATTTTGGAGTCCGAGTCCAAGATTTTGGAGTCCGAGTCCAAGATTTTGGAGTCCGAGTCCAAGATTTTGGAGTCCGAGTCCAAGATTTTGGAGTCCGAGTCCAAGATTTTGGAAAATCAACGTCCAAAAGCTGCTTTTAGTAAGGATTCCAGCACTCCTCAGACTAATCAGACTTATACAGACTTTATACAGACTCTCTCAGAAGAGGAACGAGAGAATTTTGAAAAATTTGTGCGAGACGAATGGCGACGGCGTAAAGGAGAAGAAATAATCAGCTTGGAGCGTTTCTTGGCAAAAGAAGAAGATTTTAAAAATTGGCGCCAGCGATTTTTAGATGCCCCTGCGGGTCGTAGCGCGAAAAAGAGGGCGATTGCCACGAGCTATAACTGGCGAAACGATGCTCGATTTGATACGTGGATTTGGGAAGCATTCAATCGCGGTTTTGAGTGGCTTCAAGAGGATGAAGGCGAACGCGAGCAGCGCAGAGCTTTTTACGATTGGGCTTTTGCAGTCAATGCTTTTGACGGGGTGTGCTTATGAACTTACCTCAATTGCCCCGCGAACCAATTCGACCTGAAGCTGAGGCAGAACGAGAACTTTGGCAACCGCGCTGGCGATGCTTTTGTTGCCACGATACTGGAATAGTGCGGCAGTGGCTCGTCGAGCAAGTTATTCCAGGGTACGACCACCAGCGCGACAAATCCGTAGTGTGTCAAAATCCGCATTGTCAAGCTGGGGAAATTTATAGATACGACCCAAACTACGACCAGCGCTTCAGTGCAGGAATTTGCATGGTGCTTGACAGTAAAAACCGCGATTCTTGGCGACGCACAACTGAGAAGCGATTTGAGCGAATTCAAGCCTCTATTAAAGACACTGCTAAAAACATGAGTTTGAGAAAGCGCGACCGCACGTCAGTTGAAGAAATAGAAGCACAGCGACGGCACGAAGAGGTATGTAACGCAGTACCCGTAGCTAAAGCGATCGCTACGGTATTAGACAACGAGTACGTCAAGGAAGGCTCATTATGAACGCGCAACTTTGTCAGGAAGTGACGGGTGAGTTTCGACGAGTAGACAGTCATCTTGACTCGCGTCAAGAGTCTACAAGGCACGAGCATCAGTTTACTCCAATTTGGCGAGCAAACGGTACTCTTGTTGATTGGTGTTACTGCGGGCAAGAACGCGAATGTAATGTCAGCGTTTTGGAAAAATCCTTGCAAAATTGTATCAGTGCTAAAAACGATTATTTACAGCAACGAGACAAGAGTAAGTCCGCAGCCCGAAAGCAAAAGTTTGCACAAGCAGCAGCAGATAAAGATAAACAAATTGCTTGGTTAGAAGAACAAATCAACAAGCGATCGCCTAGTAGTAGATTTTCTACTTCATACTTAGCACTTGACGAAATTCGCCGCGACGGTGGAACGCAACCGAGAGCAGCTATCGACCTCAAGCACGTTAAGTTGCTGGAAGAGCAGATTGAGGACGGCAAGGAGTTAGAACCAGTTGTTGTCTTCTATGACGGGGAATCTTACTGGCTGGCTGATGGATTTCACCGCTATGCAGCACACAAGAATCAAAATATAGAAGCGATCGCCTGTTTTATTCATCAAGGAACGCGCCGCGAAGCTGTCTTATATTCTGTCGGGGCAAATGCCGACCACAAGCCAGCACTGCCGCGCAGTCGGGAGGACAAGCGACGGGCGGTGATGACTTTATTGCAAGATCCTGAGTGGGGAAAGTGGAGTAACTATAAGATCGCTGAAGTAGCAAGAGTTAATGAAAAGACTGTGCGGAATATCCGTGCTTCTCTCACTACGGATTTCCGTAGTGACAACTCGATGCGGACTTATGAAACTAAGCACGGCACCACAGCCAAAATGAATATCGCGAATATTGGTAAGCCCAGTCAAGAGTTACCTAACCTAGAAACTGCGAGTGTAGAACTCGATACGAAAGAGCAAGAGCTAATTACAACTGGTCTCCTAAAACCTGCTATCACTAAACACCTACAGCTAGCTGAAGGTGGGTTGGTGGAGATGTCCGTGCCTAATGATAATAAAATTAATGGTCGCTGGGGACGTATTGCTGCTGTTACACCGTACACTGTCGAGGTATGGCTGCGCGATGTAGATACGATGATGATGCAGAAGTACACCTTGACATATCAGCAACTCATTTCCTTACCTTTAGAAAAGGAGCCACAATTAAAGAAAATATGTAATCGCATTTCATATCTGCGGCAGTGTAACCTAGACCCATTTGAGGTAGAAATACTCAACCTGCTAGAGCGCCCTGTAGTGCTAACACCAACCGAGTTGGAATACCTTGCCCATATCGAAAAGCGTCATGGAATCGCGCCGGATGAATAACGTGACTTCAACTCTTTACGAACAGGATTATTATCTGTGGTTAGAAAAAACCAGCAGTTTGCTGCGAGAAGGCAGACTGTCTGAGTTGGATATTCCCAATTTAATTGAAGAAATTGAGGACATGGGCAGGAGTGAAAGAAAGGCAGTTAGAAGCAATCTGATTGTTATCCTCATGCACTTGCTTAAGTATAAATATCAACCGGAGAAGCGAAGCAATAGCTGGTTATTAACTATATTTGAACACCGCCGTCGCTTGAGAGATGATTTTGCAGATAGTCCTAGTCTCAAGCAGTATTTCAATGAAGTGTTTGAGCAATGCTATCAGGATGCGCGCATCTCAGCCGCAATTGAAACTGGTTTACCTACTGAGACTTTCCCAGAACAATCTCCGTTTACTTCTGAAGAAGTTCTAAATGTGGATTACTTACCAGAGTAAAGCAGCAATTAAATGTGATTGGGCAAAGCCTATGCTGCGCACCGGATCAAACTCTATTTTTAGTAAAATTTTGAGCAACTTGAGAAAAATGTATTAATACGTTATCTAAGTTGTTCTAGTCAATTCTCGAACAAAGAAATAATAAAGCATAGGTTTTATAAAAATTGAATGAATAAATAATCAGAAATTTATAGTAACTATGAAGTGATTAGAGGTAAATATTGATAGTTGACGTTACCATTCATATAATTAAGTTGTCGTTGCTTCTTAACTCTACAACCGAGCCTCTAAAACTAAGAACGCGACAAAAAAACAGTTTTAGAGGTCTTTATTATTACTCTTTAATGTTTCTGTGATAGTACAACAGCAGATAAGTTGTGTTCGCCCAGGCTCCGCCTAGGCTAACGTTTTTTGTCTGGCTCCACTCTCCGCTACGCTCCGAGCCGAGCATTTTTCTTTACAGGTAGGGCAATAAGCTAAATGACTTGGTTTACCAGTTTTGGAGTGCTTTTCTAATGATGAGTACAACAGCAAAACTTCTTTTGTTAGATTGCGACGGTACAATTCGATAACCGAGATCTGGAGCAAAGTTTATACAGCAGCCCGAAGACCAGAAGATTATTGCTAGGGCAAGGGAAGCGATCGCCCATTACCATCAGGAAGGTTGGATTGCAGTCGGCATCACGAATCAAGGAGGCGATCGCAGAGCAAGAGTATACGCTACAGCTATTTCCACAGTTGCTATGCATTTACTTGTGTCCTGACTTTGATGGTAATTATTGCTGGTTAGTGGGGCGAGGATACGATGCAAAACCAGTTCACTTGGCTAGTTGGGCAGCGGAATTTGTCGGAGCGTTCAGAAAGCCGCAGCCAGGGATGCTGAAGGTTGCGATGAAAAATCACTGCGGTCTGAGTTGCGAGAAAAGTTGTTTGTATGTGGGCGATCGCGCTGAAGATGAGGAAGCTGCGAGGAGAGCAGGTATAGAATTTGTGCAAGCAGATGTGTGGCGCGATGGATTTAATAGGAAAACAGAACTGAAAAAGCTTGATTTGTAGCTTGAATCTTTACACTTCATCTTCTAGTTCCTCTACCATTGGCAAGTTTCCTTTGAGTTGAGAAGGTAAAGCATCCTGAAGCTGATAAGTAGAAATGCCCATCGGCTTATTCGTATCGCGCAAAGCATACTCGGCAACGATTTGATTTTTACTTTTACACAGAATTATGCCGATACTGGGTTGGTCGTCCGGTGACGGAGCAACTCGTCTGCGGCTCCAGCCATATTGAATTGTTTGCTGCACGTACCATAAGCATTCGGTTGAGTCTTTGACAAGATCCAAAATTCGGGCATTGTGACCCCAAGGAATTAGTGCAACAGCTTGTTGCACAAACGATTCATCTGGGTACGCCTCGGCGAATGTCCTCATATACTTAAGATTGCGTGGTGAAAATCCTTGATTGAACTGATAAAGATAATGATTTGCGTATTTTGAAAACGCACTGGTGTTCTATGCAACTATTGTTGTCTTTTGTAAGGATTTAGCATATAAGTATATTTCCGTAAGTTTACTTGCAGCTTTATATAAACTTTATAT
This sequence comes from Chroococcidiopsis sp. TS-821, assembly GCF_002939305.1. Lineage (NCBI taxonomy): Bacteria > Bacillati > Cyanobacteriota > Cyanophyceae > Chroococcidiopsidales > Chroococcidiopsidaceae > Chroococcidiopsis > Chroococcidiopsis sp. TS-821. The sequence continues at coordinate 82,544 of NZ_MVDI01000006.1, forward strand.
AAAGCTCACTACTATTCTAATTTATACTGTTTGACCTTAGTAAAAATACTAATGTTGGATAGAAAATAATGTTTTCACGTATTCCGAGATTCCTCAGATTACAATCAAAACTAATCAAGAAGATAATGCAGTATATGACATGAAAAATACTGCACCATTTAATACTTTATTTTAATGAACAAAAGTAAATTATTAGTAATTGACCAACCACTTTTAGGCAAATTTATTCGCGAACTTCGGCAAGAAATTAAACTGACACAAGAACAATTCGCTGCTCATTTAGGTATCACTTGTTCCTCAGTTAATCGATGGGAAAACGGACGCGGCAAGCCCTCACCACTAGCTATGCAAAAGGTTGAGGAGATAATCAAACAAATGAGTGCATCCTCAGATGCGAAACTTCGTGATCGCGCCCAGGAATTACTAACCAAGTATTCAATTCATTAATTCAAACGTATAACCTGTGCCACGCAGACATTGCACAGAACTTATCAGTATTTCATCAACAAAAACTTATTAATAAATCAGGGATTGGTAGGATATGGCTTTCACCAAGGAGAATCTGCGTGCCGTGATAACTGGCACAGAAACAGATCGCGTCGAAGCATTGCAACAGTTACTCGGATATCCAATCAAGCAGCGCGATTCACAAGGTTCTCGATTTTGGTATTTGCGTCCTGGTAAGACTAAATTAGAAGCAGAAGAAACACAACCAATCGCCGTTGGCTTCTATTCTCAACTAAATTCATACACTGATAATGAGATTAAAGCATTCTTAACAAGTCCTGAGCAGCAGCAAGAAATCTACGGACATTATGTAAGCCGAATGGCAGAAGACCAACCTGTCATGTACATACTTCTACCCAGTCAAGAAGAAACGGGTCGAATCGCTTTGGTTCTACCTACTGAAGGAAAACTACGTCAGCGGCAAATCCAAACTTTTGAGTGGAATTCAACACAGTTATTAAAAAGCAGACTTCCTCGTCTACAACAGAGTTCGCTACCAGTTGCAGGAAAAGCGTTATTTTCTACACCTCTAGTCGAGTGGGTGTTCTACGATTCAGTCGCAACGGCAAAAGACCTGGCACAGCGATTAGCGGCGATCGCGCGTCAGATCGAAGAAATCATACCCACTGTTTATCGTGCGGAATCCGAAAACGGATACTTGCATCAACTGTTTACCAGTTTCCAAAAAGAGTTACTACCCAATCTCAAGGTAAGTTCCACTGACGAGAAAGAATATAGTTTTGCTGATATTTATGCTCAGACGGTTGCTTATGGGTTATTTACAGCCAGAGTATTCAGCTATGAGCGCAATCAAGACGACCTCAAAACTACAGAGTTCAATCGCCAAACAGCGTGGAATTTACTGCCAGAAACAAACCCGTTTCTACGTAACTTGTTTCGAGATATTTCCGAGCGATCGCCTGTAGAGTTGGGTGACGAGTTGATTGAAGCGATCGTCGAAATCATCTCTTACTTGCGCGTTGCCAAGATGGAGGTGATTTTGCGGGACTTTCACCAAAAGATTAACCAGGAAGATATTGTTATTCGGTTCTACGAAGACTTCCTAAGTGCTTATAAACCCCAGATGCGAGAACGGCGCGGAGTTTATTACACCCCACAGCCGGTAGTGTCTTACATTGTTCGCTCTGTTGACCATATTCTCAAAAAAGATTTCGGACTAAAAGATGGACTTGCAGACGCAACTAAGGTGCAGGTAAAGTCACCAAACGGCAAAGGAGTAACTGAGACGCATAAGGTTTTGATCACAGACCCTGCCGTTGGTACAGGGACCTTCCTTTACGAAGTCATTAACCATATTCATAAATCATTTGCATCCAAACCAGAACAATGGTCAGATTACGTTGCTCAAGACTTGCTACCTCGACTGCTGGGCTTTGAACTATTGATGGCTCCCTACGCAGTAGCTCATATGAAGTTGGGGCTGCAACTTGCTGAATTGGGCTATAAATTTGACACAGCAGAAAGATTGCGGGTTTATCTAACCAACACCTTGCAAGAGGCTTTTCATATCCCTCCAGCGAACAATCATTTTTCTAACTTGTTTTGGGGAGAAGCAGATGCTGCTAATCAAATCAAAGAAGCAGCGCCAGTAATGGTTATACTCGGTAATCCTCCCTACTCTGGTCATTCTGCTAATAATGGTGATTGGATTAAAAATCTACTCAAAGGTAAGGATACTTTAACCGAGCAACAGACGAGCAGCTATTTTGAAGTCGATGGCAAGCCATTAGGCGAAAAAAACCCGAAGTGGCTAAATGACGATTATGTCAAGTTTATTCGGTTTGCTCAGTGGCGGATTGAGAAAACGGGCTACGGTGTCTTAGCGTTTGTTACTAACCACAGTTATTTAGATAATCCTACATTTCGAGGAATGCGTCAAAGTTTGATGGAAACCTTTGATGATATTTACGTACTAGATTTACACGGTAATAGTAAGAAGAAAGAGAAGTGTCCTGATGGTTCAAAGGATGAAAATGTCTTTGATATTCAGCAGGGAGTTTCTATTAATATTTTTGTTAAGCATCCAAATGGTAGCAAGAATAAAGCAATTATACATCATGCAGACTTGTGGGGCGATCGTGATTGTAAATACGATTGGCTTGAAAAAAACGATTTGACTACAACACAGTGGATTAATTTACAACCTCAATCCCAATTTTATTTGTTTATTCCTCAAGATAATGATTTGCGAACCGAGTATGAAAAAGGCTGGAAAATTACAGAAGCAATGCCAGTTAATGTACTTGGTTTTCAAACACACCGCGATCATTTTGCTATCGATTTTGATAAGACATCTCTGTATAAAAGAATTGCTGATTTGTATCAATATAAAATAAGTGATGAGCAATTACTCAAACAGTTTGATTTAGGTACATGGGACATTAAAAAAGCAAGAATTAAATTACGTAGCATGGCAGACTGGGAAACTGCATTCAGCAAGTGTCTTTACAGACCTTTTGATGTACGAGAATGCTATTTTAGTGATGCTGTAATGGATCGTCCTCGTAGAGAACTAATTAGTCATGTTGCAGGTAAAGATAATCTTTGTATTGGAATTGGTAGACAAGTTTTTCAAGGAAATTTTTGCCATGTAATTGTTTCATCTAAACCTATAGAAGCTAATGTTATTCAGCCAGCAAACGGATGTGTAGTTTTTCCTCTTTACATTTATTCTCAAAACAGAATCTCACAAAAATTAATTTTTGACAAACAGCGTAGTTTTAACTTTACTCAAGTTTTCTTTAATGCTGTTAAAGATAAACTTAACTACACCCCCACCCCAGAAGCCATCTTCTACTACATCTACGCCATCCTTCACTCCTCTACCTACCGCACTCGCTACGCGGAATTCCTCAAAATAGACTTCCCTCGCGTACCCCTTACAAGCAGCGATCGCCTCTTTCACCAATTAGCTGCCTACGGCGAAGAATTAGTAGCCCTACACTTGATGAAATCACCCGAATTAGATAACAAAATTACCCAGTTTGAAGAACGCGGCGGTCATCGAATTATTGATGCTGGACATCCTGAGCATCAGCAGGGTGACGTAGTAATTAATAAAAAAGGAGATCGCTTTATAGGAGTTCCCGAAAATGTTTGGAACTTCTATGTAGGTGGTTATCAAGTTTGCCAAAAATGGCTCAAAGACCGTAAAGGACGCACTCTTACTCAAGAAGATATCGACCACTACCAACGCATCGTTATCGCACTCCAAGAAACCATACGGCTGATGCAACAAATTGATGAAGTTATCCCAGGCTTCCCATTACCTTAAACTTTCCTATTCTTGTCTCTCATGTTAGAAACAGTTATTCAAGACCTAATTCGCCAACAACGCCCCTACTATCTACCACAAGGCAACCCAGTTAAAGGTTTGGGCGGTCAATATTGGCTCGTGTTTCAGCATCGAGATGCCGATAAAGGTGGTAGCTTCCTGAAAAATATCGTTTCACTACTCGGTTTCAAAGATAAAGCCGTTTCTCATAAAGTATTCCGGATTGACCCCACTGGTGCCAAGATTTATAATTACAACCCACGTAAGCCAGGAGATCTCCCTTCTCCCGCGCTGCTACGAACGGGTAGTCTTCAAGTTATCGAGAAATTTCTATTACTAGAGCGAACTACCAAAGAACCTGCGCTTCTCAGTGGTAGCTTTCGTGAAATCAAAGACATTAAACGCCGCTACAATTTACCCGCACAGCTGGACTTTTACAACCAAGCGATCGCACAAATATTGGAGCGTAGCAGTATCTACCGCCGCTCAACTGCCTACTTCGATAGCGGTGTTCTCAAACTTTACGCTGAACCGCTACAAGCAATCGTCCAAACCGACGGACAAATTCGCTTACTCCTAGACTGGCAAGGTTTTACCAAACGTGCGGATGTTGCAGAATTAGATAAACTACTCGACTCTACTTACCGCGCTGATTTTATTGGGCGCACGTTGCAGGAATTTCTACAGGGACTTGAGGAGAATGCGTTTAGCGGTACGCAGATTATGGCTGAATTAGTTCGCCTGGGCTTTTTAGAAATCAAGCTGGTTAACATGAATCAGCAGTGTGCTTTGTACCACAGAAAAACAGGCATCTTCAGCGATCGCGTTGATAATCACATTCTGCACGAAGGCTCGGACAATTTCACTCGTGCTGCACATTCGCGCAACGCTGAAGGCACTATTTTCCTACGCTCCTGGGATTCACAAGAAGACCAGGAAACAATCGAGCAAAGTATTGAAGAATTTGATCGCGAGTGGCAGCAGCAAAACCTGGCGCACGACCTGACGCAAGAATTTCTCCGTCAAGTATTACAGGAATACGACCGCCGCGCATCATCGCATCAACCGCATATCGAGCAAATTACCCCTGACGAGCTTTCCCCAGGTAAAACAACTGCTGTCAAAATTACGGGTAACAATTTGGATCGAATTGAGGCGATCACCGTTCCCGATAACTCGTTGGTTGAAATTAAGATTACCGACCAAACTTCCGAAGAAATCGCCGCAGATGTAACTGTATCTCCTGACCATCCGCCCCAACCGATTGCTGACTTGACGATTACTGATTCGTTGGGAGAGGAGCGAACCGTTCAACCACAGCAACCAATTCGGGTAAGCAAAGTTGAAGAGATTCCTAACTTTGACGAGATCGAAGGTTTTAAGCAAGCGGTCGAATTGATTTTGGCAGGACAGCACGGTACACCAAATGATTTTCTTTATTGGTTAGCTCAACAACGTCCTCGACAATTTCGCGTCGAGCAGAGTGAGGTACTCGACCAACTAGTGAGCCAGGGAATACTGTTTGAACACCAAAAATCAGGAGCGCAACATTGCTTGCGCGTTATGCAAGATTTTGGCGTTGCAGTTTGCGCCGATGCCGTAGGTCTTGGTAAAACTCGCCTTGCTGCCGCAGTCGCGCGTCTGGCTCGACAGCAAAGCGGACAAACAAAGATTGCCATTATTGCCGCTCAGAAGCTGCATGACAACTGGAAGCGCGAGATGAACGAACTTGGTTTCCGTGATAGCGATTACGAGCGGTATAACAAAAACCTAATGAGCCGCAAGGGTAATCGGTTTATTGATGACTTTAACCGTTATGGTGGACCCGACCTTGTGATTATTGATGAGGCGCACGAAGGCATCCGTAATTACAACAATCGGATTCACAAATTATGCCTACAGATCAAAGAACGCGATCGCGCATCTGGGAGGCAGCGCCAATTTCTCTTACTCACCGCAACTCCTTGGAATAACCGCCGTCAAGATATTTACAATATCCTGCAACCTTTTCTGACGCGACCGGAAGGTTTTAGCGATGCTGGTTTTCCATTAGAAGTTGCACAATGGTTTCAAAACCGCGAAACTGGAGTCGAGCAGTTCACGGATGATTCAGCATTGTTCCGGCGCACGTATCGCGAACTGTTCTTGCAGCGCACCCGTCAGATGTTACGCGAGGCGATGCCTGACTTCAACGTTTACGCCAGGCGGCAAGCCGAATGGTTGCCTGTAGAGTTTGAAGCGAGTACCGAACAGGCACTAGAGCAAATTTTCACGCAGTTTGAAACCCAACTTTATATTCCCTTTGCCGACCCTGTACGCTATTTAACAGGTAGTGTCGAGCAACGCGCTCTATTGCAAAACCAGCGCCGTTTCTTCTTACAACGTGCCGAATCGAGTATGTACGCGCTCAAACGTACTATATTCAACTTTCGCGGTCGGATTGAGCAGATGCAGTCGCGTTTGGGTAACGTTAGTGCCGATGCTGATGGGCTAAAGCAATTTCTTTTACTTCATTACGGCTTTGAGTCTGAACAGACCGAGCGATCACATTTTAACTGGCTTGATGACCGCGAAGCATCGGAGCAAGATTACGAAGAGGAAGATGAGGAAGAACCCGAAGTCGAAGTAGAGGAAAAACGGCAGCGACTGCGACGTACAATTGACTTTGCGATTGAACGCTTGCAATCCGACCCGAATGAAGCACGCCGCGTACACAACTTAATGTGGTCAGCCTGCGATTGTGATTTGATGCAGTTGCAAGAGATTCAAGACTTACTCGCAGATGAATTTATCAAAGACCACAAGCGCGAACAAGTTACTCGTAAAGTCCACGAACTCGCGAGTCAGGGAAAAAAAGTTTTACTGATTTCTACGTTTGCAGATACAGTTTTGGACTATTACCGTTATATGGCTGAAGACGCGGCGGTCGCGCAGCATGGTATTGGTATGGCGATTGGCGGAACGAAACGCTACTTTCCCGATACCGATAGTCGCGTTATTCAGGTAGCCCCGCACAATGTTGTCAAAGCAGGACGGCAGCGTACAGGAATTAAACGTTACGAGCTTTTCCGGTTGTTTGCTCCTGTTGCAACGTGTCGTCAGGCGTGCGATCGCCCTAACTCAGCAGAAGAAATTGGGGTATTGATTGGTTCTGAAACGCTCTCAGTCGGTCAGAATCTTCAGGATGCCGATTATTTGATTAATATCGACTTGCCTTGGAACCCAATGACCCTAGAGCAGCGAATTGGGCGAATTGACCGCCCTAAGCAGCACTTGTGCGAGAAGCTTTATATCTATTACGCCAACAGCGAAAGTCAATTGCTGCGTCAAGCTAGCCGTCTTGCTAATCTTAATAAGAAACTGGTTGGCGCAGATTTAGCTAACGATGAAATCCGAAATTCAATCAATGTTGACGATTTGGGCGCGTCAATTTATGGCGATACTCTCTTTGACGATACAATCCTGCCAGGTTATGTTGAGTTTATTCGCGAGTTAGTCGCGAAAAGACGACAAACTCAAGAAAGCTTCCAAGAAACGCTGTACCGCAGCGCCGAAACTTCAAGGGAACTGTATACGCAACAAGAACTCCTGTTCTCTGAAGATGTCAACCAACGGCTCAAAGCTTTTGGCGACGATTATCAAGCTAATCCCATTGCTCTCGGTAGGCGCACGGGTGAGAAAGATGAAGCACTAGCCCTAGCTGCTTTAACGATTCAATACTTCGGTCCCAACGGCGAACTCATTCCCGATCATCAAGATCTCGTCTTTTGGAACGACCAAACAGGAGAACGCGATGCTTATGGAAACGCGATCGCGACTGCTTGCAAAACGCCTGAAGCTGGAGATATGTTTTCGTTTCGCTATCTCCATGCAATGGCTCAAACGCTCTATACGCAACTTGTTGACCTGAAACACCAAAGAGTAAAAGAGCTTAGTCAACCGGAGACGATTGAGAATGTAAGTGTCACATCCGAACGGCTCAACAAAATTCAACAACGAATTAGTGCGCTAGACCAGTTACCAGATGGACTAGAGCGCAAAATGGTGAAAGATACGCTCAAAAAGCTTAACGCTTGGAAAGGAATCAAGTCAGTTCAAAAGCTCTTGCGAGAGTATACCGACGGAGCAAAAGCTCAGTTAGAAACCGCTATTTTTGTTGCTGAATTAGTAAAGGATACTGATGAGAAAAACCTGATTTTGAATAACAGTGTTAAACCAACAACTATCTCTATTTCACTGTCTGCTCTTTTATTAAGAGCTTGATATCTAAATAAAACACCATAAAAAATAATCAAAATTTTAGTATAACTACCTTCATCTTTTAACAAAATTTTATCTCAAATAAAAAATATTACTTTATTGCTAATATGACTATGCTGAAATATTTTCTATGTGTAACTTTGTCTGCCTTGAACTTATTAGTTTCAGGTTTCCCTAGCCGAGCAGCAGGAGTTGAAGCCGATTCAGTATTGTGTAAGCAGCGTAATTTATATACTGTAGTAGCTTTATCTACAAATGATTATAATGTTGGCATTTATTATAACAATCAGAATGAGCGAGGCTACTACATCGGACAAAGCAAAAGAGATAACTCTAGTATTGTTCTGCCACTAATTCTTCAATACGACTCAGAACTAGAAGAAATGCTTCCTTTCAAAAGAGAGTATAGAGGATTAACTTACAAGGCGATAAACAAGCAGTATACTTATCAAGTTTCTCTTAAAGAAATATATGACTTGTGGTACTGGTGAATGGGTAACACTAACAGTTTTTAGAAATGGTAATAAAACCTACCATCAGAAGGTAAACAACTTTTTATCATCCTCAAACTGTTGAACTTAGTACATTTAAGTTGATAGCAGTTTGTTTAATAATTGATACAATTTTTATTTTTCTGCTTTAGTATTTTTGTTAAAAGTTAACTTATGAGAATCAAGACAGTATTGAAAATAATTGTTACTTTAATATGGAGTTTATCTATAAATAATTCAGTTCAAGCAGAAGGTAAAAAGCTGATTTATGAAAGCTCGCGTCAAGGAACAGATTGGAAAGTATATCTACTCAATAAAAGGTTTGTTAAAAAACTAGAGTTGGGCGGTGAAAGTAGACGATTGTATTTAATCGATTTAGAAGTAGATAGTAACTACGATGGCGTAACACGACAAACTAATTTAGTTCAGTGTTCAACTTCTAAACCTTTTGTTGCCTTCAAATCTGACTTTGAGCAGCAGATGGCAGTTATTCATGTTATTAACCTTGGTGGAAGCCCATACGGTTATAACTCTGGCTCTCACTGGATATACTGGACTGTATGTCACAATCTGTGGCAACCGTGGCAATATGATTTGGAGTCGCGAGCAACTCGGTTGGGATATACTACAGAACTAGAGAGCGAACAAATAGAAATTCCTTACGGGTTACTACAACACCTTAAATAGCTTTTTTTTAAAGGACGATAAGCCAAGCAATTAAGTAATAAAATATAGGGCAGTGGTTTTGCCCGTCCTTAAAGTAGCTGTTCGCGCTCCCGTAGGCTCTTAGCATTTCCAAAGAAGATAACAAGAATCTTGCACAGTGAGTTTTCTAAAATTTAGTACTGAGAGAATTTACGAAATCTGGAAGAAACCATCAGCTTTTACAGCTGGCAAGAACTTGCGCGTTTCTGGTAATAGTTTTTCCAAAAATAAAACCAGATACCATTGCTCCAAGTTATCGAGAAAAGCAATTGAAGGAACGACGATCGCTTGAGTTGATGTCGTATTGCGAATAAAATAGGTGTAGACGAGTGAGATGCTCAAAAAACTTAGTTCTAGACGAGCGATGGAAACATTCACTCAAAGGAACTTGTCTCATCGCCCTCATTGTGACTAGTTTCATCACTGCCAGACCAACCTAACACTCGTTCGTATAAAGTTTCGTAAACTAGACTTATTTTCTCAGCTTTTAGCTTTTGTGGCTTCCTTATCACTTGCACTGGGTAGGATAGATTACTTGAATGAAGACTGGCAGTAAAATCGACTCCTCCATACCTAAAAACTCAGAAGCAGCTTGCAAAGATAGGAATGAAACCTGTCAAACCAGTAGGGGTAATTAAAACAAGTAAATACGACCTCCATCTTTACGATCCAAGTAGTTCAGAATCAGCAATTCCTAAGAAGAAAGCCTCTGTTGCTCAACTTGAAGCCTTAGCCAAAGGCAGAGAAAAGCAACTCCTCCTCCGTCAACGGCATCAATGGTACGAGGAAATTGGTAGATTTGAGCAGGATGAAAATTGTGCAATTGAATGGGCAAGAAAACAGTTAAAGAGAAGAAAGTGGGTAATATTAGACACTGAAACAACTGGATTAGATGATGCCGAGATTGTACAAATTGGTATTATTGACCGCGAAGGTAAAACAGTTCTTGACTCCTTAATTAAGCCAACGATCGCCATTCCTGAAGAAGCGATCGCCGTTCACTGTATAACGAACGAAGCTGTAGCCAATGCCCCTAGTTTTCCTGAAATCTATCCTCAAATAGTCGAAGCTCTAAAAAGTAAGCAAGTTTTGATTTACAATGCCAATTTTGATACTTCAATTTTGAGATACTGCTGCAAGCTTCACAAACTACCGCTTCTGGAATTTAAGAAAGGATGTGACTGCGTGATGAAGTGGTACTCGCAATATTGTGGAGAATGGTCTAGGTATTATGGCAGTTACAAATGGCAACCTCTGAACGGCAAACATAATGCGGTAGATGATTGCTTAGCTACTCTAGCTCTAATTCAAGTAATGGCATCTGAAGAATTAATAAATTTAGAAGCTTCGTTTCAAAGCTATCTACATAGATAGATCCAAGCCTCGGTGATAGAAGCTAAGTTAATAAATTTAAATTTTCATAGAATTTTGTTTAAAACATATCAGACAAAAGAAGCACCCCAAAACATTGAGTCTCCCTAATTAAAAGGCGATCGCTCTTTAATCATCGCGCTTAACCTCTTCAACAATTACATTAAATCCTTCCCATTCCTGTACAGTGAAACCTTCGTTAACTTCCTCTGGAAATCTAATTGCCATTTTCTCCCAGGCTTCTTCGGCACTATTAGCTTTTACATAATGTCCTTGCCTAGCAGTTACGTCGTTATGACCAAGGCATTCATGGGTATAAAGCGCGTTACGAGTGCAGCGGTACTCTTTTTCCATAGTTAATTGTGGTTTCTATTGTGCTAACAACATAATACGCACAAATTTTGCAGACCAATGGTTGACAAAAACCTCAATTATTACGCTAACAAGTTCGCTAAGTTACGAGTACACCGCGCTCATGGTGCGATCGCCCCACATAAACCCATACTGCTGCTATCTGTTATCGAACTCATCGAACAAGGTCTGTTATCGCGAAACCAAATTTCTTTGAGCGCTGAACTTATTGCTGCTTTTCTGAAGCTGTGGCAATACCTAGGCTCGACAACCCACAACGCCGATATAGGGTTGCCGTTTTTTCACCTTCAAAGCGGTAGATTTTGGCATTTCAAACCTAATCCTGGCTTTGAAGCCGTGTTATCCTCTGGAGTTAAGGTGAGATCGGTAGGTATAATTCGGCAAGTATTTGAGTATGCTTACTTAGATGAAGAACTATTTGAAATCTTGCAACAACCATCATTGAGAAGTGTGTTGACTAAGGTGTTGTTAGATACTTGGTTTGCTGACAAGATGCAGCAGGTACAGGAGGCTTTTCGTATCGATGCGTTCGCAGAGTTGCAACAGGAATTTTTAGCAACTGGGGGGAAGATTTATCAACCGGATGAATTGAAGAATGAAACGAAGTTAGTTGCTAGAGATGCTACCTTTCGTCGAGTTATTGTTTCCGTCTACGAATACCGCTGTGCTTTCTGTGGATTGCAGATATTAAGTTCTTTGGGACAAAACATTGTAGACGGTTCGCACATCATGCCCTTTTCTCAGTTCTACGACGACCGAATTGATAACGGTTTATCACTTTGTAAAAACCACCACTGGGCATTTGACCGAGGCTGGTTTAGTGTCAGCGATGAGTTTACCCTTTTAGTACAAGATGACTTGCGCGAGGATGCACCTAATTGCAAGCCTATGCAACAGTTTAAGGGCAATCGCATTCATCTACCCACTCAGCAACAATACTACCCGCGCCTAGAAGCTTTGCGCTGGCATCGCCAGCACATATTTGGAGCAGCTTGATCCCAGTACTAGAGTTTTTAAAAACTTTAAGCCTTAAATGATAAGATTGTAATGTGCGGCAAGGCGTTCGCTTTTTTTGAAAAAATACATGAATAAAAAGCCCAAAGGTTGGTATAAGTCTATTGCTATCCGTCCTGTTGTCGGTGTAAAGGGCTATGAGAGCTACGAAAAAGCTTGCAACCACGTTGCGGATACTTATTTTTCAACGGACGAACAAACTCTACGTTGTAAGTTATTGACTAACGTTAGAGAGTCAATGTACGTCACTTTGTATGCTCTCCACAAAGTAGGAGAAGCTAAATGCCCAGCATATTGGGTGAGTAAGGATTTATTAACAGCGCTGATGCAATCGGAGTTATCTGTAGAAACTGAAAGTTTAAATTGGGCAATGAAAACAGGAATGTTTATGTTGCCTTGCGATACAGTTTTCTCTCCAGAAAAACGCAGTATTTATGCAATTTACTGGCATTACAATGCTGCTGACGGCTTTCTTTGCTGGGCAGCAACCGATGGAGATAGTTTTTTCTGTCGCAAGCTTCAATTCACTGAGAATATAAAGAAATTTACTTACACTGACGTTCAGGATTTAGATCCGCAATTAGTAGCAGAATTCAATGAGTATTTGCAAGCAATCTTTTTGCGGCTGATTTTAATTATGGAATGCCGTCCAGAGCTAGTAGATACAGAGAGTCCAGTAGTCAGAGTTAATCAAGGATTTGCTAAGGATAAGGCTAAAGATTTATACGAACCGTTATGGATTGGGAAAAACTATAGTGTTAAAAGAGATGTAGAGGACAAAGGAGGTACTCATGCTTCTCCTCGCATCCATTGGCGTAGAGGTTTTCTGCGCAACCAACCCTACGGTCAAGGCAGGCAGCAGAAAAAGATTGTGTGGATTGAGCCAGTTCTTGTTATGGGTAATACTTGAATACTTTGTTCAAGTACAGAAGTTTTGAATGTAAAGTTATTAAAGAAATTGAATCTTATATAGCAGAAAGTAAATATTGAGCAAATTAATAATGATTTTTATTTTTGATTAGATAAACGTAGATGAATGAATTACAGACAAAACAACTCTTTGAATTAGCTATTCAAACTTTAAAAAATATTGAAGAACTTTCAATTGATGATAAGGTTAAAGAAGATATAGTTAATAAACTATTGGAAGGTTTGGGGGTTATTGAGAAAAACAAACATAAAAAGTATACGCCAGGAAGTCAAAGAAGACTATTAGAAACTTTGCAAAAGCTTGGTGGAAGTGCAACTCGTGCTGAGATTGCATCCAATTCCGGATTAGATCCTAACGTTGTCAGTTCATTGCTTAATAAATTAGTGAAAAGCAGAAAAATTAAAAAAATCAAAATAGCTCGTACTAACTGTAATAATAATCGCAGTGGTAGGGGGCTAACTCCTGAATATATGTACAAAATTGTAGATGAAGCAATCTTATAGAATAAGACCGTAGTTAGTAAAAAGATATCTAGATGGAGAGTGATATAAGGATTTCAGATCTCAGAATTGAGAATAAATACAATTTACTTCAAGAGTTTGAGCGAATAAAGTTACTAGCAGTATATAATAAAATTTGTTCCAAAGCTCGTTATAGAGATATTAGTAGCAAACGATTTACTTGGAATTTATTGTACAGTGTAGATTAATAGAATCATTTGACAATATGTAAGTAATAGATTATCAAATCGCAAGACTGATCCGCGTAATATGATAGACAATCTATTGAGACTACTTAAACTCAAGCTGACTTAATTGATAGTATAAATGAAACGTCTTTATTTCGATATAAAAGCGTTCAAAGATTGTTATTAGAGTTTGACAAGCCTTTTCTGAAGAAAAGCGAATCAATTTTCTTTGTAGGAGAAGTCAGACAGTGTTTTAAAAATTGTTTCCAAGCGTTGTGGGATTATCCCGAATTTAACTACTGTGAAGGGTTTGCTATTCGAGATAATATGCCAATAGCCTTATCTCATGCTTGGTTGGTGAACGATGCTATGGAAGTAATCGATCCGACTTGGACTGAAGAAACAGAGGTTGCCTATTTCGGAGTGGTTTTCACGAGAAAATTTGTGATGCAGACTGCTGCAAAAACTAAGTGCTACGGAATTTTAGATAGTGATTATTCCAATCGGCATCAATTGAGAAGAGAAGGATTTTCTCAAGGTGCATTGCATCCATTGTTTCATCCTGAGTTTTGTAACAGTAATTAGATGGGTGCGATCGCCTAAAGTTTTACAAACGTGCCTTGAAACTATAAATTACCTGCAACATCTACAGACCGCTTATTATTCGGGTAAAGATAAATCTAATGCTAGGCTGAGTCTTGCTTCATTTCAGCTACACTTTGGGCTTAGGCGGTTTCCACCTAGATTTTGACGGTCGAAGTACTAGGAAGGTAAATTTTACAACAACCTCGATAAGTCCCTGTAATTTATGCTTGCTCGTATCATTCGAGGGTGAGGAAATGAGCAAAAATCAGATAAACGTATTGAGGTGGTTACTCCCTACTGCATGCTTATGCATTTTAACTATTCCTTCTTTCACAAATCTGACTACTCAAGCAACTACTATAGACCGACCTGTAAAAGGCAGACAGGAATCTCGAAGTACTCAAACTACAACAAATTCAGTAGTTAATTTAGAAGAAGCAACCATCGAATCAATTCATCAGGCAATTGCATCGGGTTCGCTAACTTGTACCCAAGTTGTCAACTATTATCTTACTCGCATAAATGCCTTAGATTCAAAAGTTAATGCGCTTTTGTATGTCAATCCCAATGCAATTAAAGTGGCGGCTCAACTCGATCAACAATATGCAAAATCTGGTAGAGTTGGCGCGCTGCACTGTATCCCAGTTATCGCTAAAGATAACTACGACACCACCGATATGCCAACAACTGCTGGATATGTCGGTTTGAAGAGTTCTGTTCCTCCTAATGATGCATTTACGATCAAGCGGCTAAGAGATGCAGGTGCTGTTATCTTAGCAAAGTCAAACTTAACTGAATTTGCTCGTGGTGGAACTACTGTTAGTTCTTTAGGCGGACAAACTTTAAATCCTTACGACCTAACGCGGACTCCTGGTGGCTCGACTGGGGGAGGAGGAGCAGCGATCGCATTGAATTTTGGCGTGTTGGCAACGGCAAGCGATACTGGTCAATCTACTCGCTCTCCAGCATCTGCAAACAATTTAGTAGGAATTCGCTCTACCTACGGGTTGGTGAGTCGTAGTGGAATTGTACCTGTTAGCTTTACGCAAGACAATACAGGACAAATTGCTCGTACCGTCAGGGACGCTGCAATTATGCTCGACGTGATGGCAGGTTACGATCCCGCAGACCCTACTACAGCATTTGGTATGGGACGAAAACCTAATAGCTATGCGTCGGAACTCGATCCGAATAGTTTGCAGGGTGCTCGGATTGGTGTTCTGCAAGATTTCTTTGGTACAGAAGCTATTCATACTGAAGTCAATACAGTAACGATGGCAGCTGCTAAAAAGATGCAGGAACTTGGTGCTGAAGTTATTTCGATTCAGATTCCTGACCTTTCTGCACTTACGGCTGATTTACAAGTAGGGGATATGGAGTTCAAGACAGCACTAGACCAGTATCTCAAAAGCCGAGGTCCTCATGTGGCTGTCAAGTCGTTTGATGAAATTATGAAGCGGGGTGACTTCCACCCAGCTATTGCAGAAAGTATGCAAACTTCAAGCGAGTTTGGGGATTTGACAAGTAATCAAGACTACCGCGATCGCCTGCTGCGTCGAGCAGATTTACGCCAAGCTGTGATGAAAGTAATGGCAGATAATAATCTAGACGCAATTCTCTATCCTCACCAGAAGCGGCTAGTAGTTCCGGTTGGGGAAGATCAGGTCGAACGTAACGGCGTTCTTTCAAATAGTACTGGTTTTCCATCTGTAACGTTTCAGGGTGGATTTTCTCAGCCTACTAAATCTGCACCGATTGGAGTTCCTATTGGTATTGAGCTACTAGGTCCAGAATGGTCAGAAGCAAAGCTACTTAACTATGCTTATGCCTTTGAGCAAGGAACACAATATCGCCGCCCTCCTCAACTCAAAGCTGATTGAAAGACGATAAAACCTTTGATTTACTATTTGATTGAGTGCATCTACTCATATCTAATTAATCTAAGACTTAGATTTACTTCCATGAAAACTCACTAGTTATTTTGCATTTCTGCCAATTCTGAACTGTTGTAAAGAGCTAAACTAACTTGGAATAAACAAATGCTTGGGTACTGCCGCATGGCATCCCTGACGAATATCTACTACTTGCGTTACCCCAAAGTCCACCCCGACAGAAATCATTGAGTATGCCTCATCTGCACTCATTTTGCGTTTGGTTGTAAGGAAGTCAAGCATTTGATCGGCTGCCTGCCGCATTGCCTTATTTAAATCTTGGTTGAAGCCATGCGTAATCCAATGAGTGTCCGTTTCTAATATCGGGTTAGTAATCGGAAAGTCTTTCAGCACAAAGATTTGTAGGTAACCATTCATAGAGGCTTCGATTGCTGTACCTGAAAGCTCGGCGTCGCCCTGTGCCATGTGAGAGTCACCAACAAAGAAGTTGGCACCTTTATTGAACACTGGATAGTACATAGTTGCTCCTGCCCCAATTCGCCAATTGTCAATATTGCCACCAAATGAGCCAGGAGGAATGCTGTTAATTCTTCCACTCTCATTCGGAGCAACTCCCATAACACCAAAGTGCGGACGTAAGGGAATTGCAACTTTTGTTTTGATTGTTTCGCGCGCAGCTGGCTCAGGAGCAGTAATAAAACCAGGTCTGTCGTAAACTGGTCTGCCTTTAAAGTCGTAGGCAAAGGTAGGATAAGCTTGGGCTGCTGCCATATCAATTTTGTAGATAGTAATGCGTTCTTTCTTGAAAGTGTCGTAAAGATACCCCCAGTGTGCTGCAATATTACTACCGTAAGCGAGACGAGGTTCCGTTTTAAGAATGCGAACCATTAATGTATCCCCTGGCTCTGCTCCCCGAACGCTAATTGGTCCGGTCATAATATGTACCCCAGGACCCCGATCGATGACTTTTTCATACACCTCGCGCACGCCTGCATCCATCAGTAGATCTGGAGCATCACCTGCATGGTGAGTGAGAGCTTCAATATACACAATGTCACCAGAATTGATTGTGAGCACTGGCGGCAAAGTTTTATCAAAGAAGCCCCAAAAGCAAGTTTGCGGCGTTGCTTTCAGTATATGAATGCTGCCAGCATTGCGAATCAGGTCGGCGGCTAGCAAAGTTTCTGCTTTTGCTTCCTCTGAGTCACCGCGCAAAAAACTGACAGCATAGTTTGAACCTAATGCAGCAGCGGCTCCAGCGCTTGCTAAAAATGCTCGACGAGATTGGCGAGAAAGAAACCCTGGATGACATTTTAGAAAAGCTTTTTCATCATGTTCGTCAGCAATGTCGTCATCGTTAGTCGAATTAGTTGAATCAGCAAAAGAATGAGAGTGGTTGTGGCTGTGGCGATCCATGAAACTCCTCACAGAGATTTAGGTAAGCGTATCAGAGCACTTTAAGGAGTACTTGAGCCGTCTGTTTGTATTCCATATAACAAACTCTCTCAGTGCTTGAAAAATTATCTAAGTAAGCGCTTGATAGTACAGACGTAGTATTGAAACAAGAGCAAGGATAAGTCTGCAAAGCTTGTAAAGGCTTTAATTTACATAGTTTTACAGTAGATTTATGAACGTGACTACTGCAAGACCTGCTGCGGACGTCAGTTTGAGCGAGACTATACAGCACGGGTGCATTGGGATTGCTTAGAATGCGGGTGGTTAGATGACACAGTATAAGTAATTTGTGGAGCGTAAATGAGCGCGATCGCTTTGTCTCACACTTTTGTTTGATTCTGCAAAGCATTAATTAGTACATAATTTTTATCTAAATTTTGAGTAGTACCTTGTGCTTTAAGCAGTTGCCACTCGTTGCTAGATGATTCCTTAACGCTACCTTGACAAGATGATTGGTTGGCGGCAAGAGCGCTGGCTACTCTGTAAGTAATCTCCTCATCGAGCTTACGCGCCTACGGTCATGACACCAAGTACGTCCAATGCCAATAGTGATGTCGTTTGCTATATAAAACATCAACCAATAGAGATAAGTCTCACTACTAAGTACTTCGTGCTAATTCACTTACTTGTTTAGTTTACTAAGTTGTGCAACTTGGTAAACTTTGCTAGAATCTAAAGTAACGAACTGCGCAAGTGTAATGAACAAAAAAGCCTTATGGCAACAGGTGCACTCAGCAACTTCAGAAGAACAGAAATTAATTGAACGAGTTCTTGCTTCCTCCGCAGCACTTAAGCCAGCGCTGATAGAAGCGTTGTCAGAGATGAATAAATCGACAGCGCGGAGTAAATTTTTGCAATACGTTTTGGAAACAGCGCTTGCTGTCAGTCGAGAAGTTAAGATTGCTGATACCGATTTGGACGATCCTCAAACAGGATTTGAAACGATGGTTAAAGTGTTCGCGCGTCCAGAAGCACTTAAAGTACTTGCTCCTGCTGACCCCTTGGCAGCTGCTCGGTTGAAGGGAGTGCAGGTCAAGCAAGAGTTGTTGTATGGAGACGGACAACCACTCAAGAGCGAGGAAGTGGCACAGTTACTGCACATCACTCGGCAAGCAGTAGACAAGCGACGGTTAAAAGGACAATTATTAGGGTTATCGCTAGGCAGGAGGGGTTACTTGTATCCAGTTTGGCAATTTCAAGCAGGGCAAGTGCTACCAGGTCTAGAGCGAGTTTTAGCTGCACTCAAAGATTACGACACTTGGACTCAGTTGATGTTTTTAAAAACTGGTGACGTGCGTTTGGATGGCGCTACTCCGCTAGAGCGCTTGCAAGCAGGAGACATTGATACAGTAGTCTGGGCAGCAGAATGTTATGGCACCCCAGGAGCCGCTTGAGGAGCCGTTAGCCCCGCATCCAGAACCGCCGCCTGATTTTGGCAGCCGCTCGTTACCTGTAGTTGAGAGTAATAGTCCTTGGTATCGATTGAACCCAGCACGTTACTCAAGTGCGTTATTTTTTGACCGCAGCGGCAGAGGTAGGTTTGACGGGGCTGAGCTTGGTTATGGCATTTTGTATGTTGGAGCCGACGAGTACGCTGCTTTTATCGAATGCTTCGGTCGCGTCCACGGGGCGCGGGGCGTAGCCGAATCAGCACTGCAAATGCGGAATTTAGTACGCATTACATCGGCGCGTCCCTTGCTTTTAGCTGACTTGACAGGTAGTGGCTTAGTGAAGTTAGGAGCCGATTCTCGAATTGCTTCTGGTCCGTATTTGATGGCGCGGAAGTGGGCGCAGGCAATTTGGGAGCATCCGAGCGCCGTAGATGGACTGAGATACCATTCGCGGCACGACGATACGCGCATCTGTTGCGGACTTTTCGACCGAACGAGATCGCTTTTGCGCGAAGAGAACTTGGGTAATTTGGTCGAGCAACATCCCGTACTACTTGCTCAGATGTTGGCGCACTATGACTATGGCTTGCTGTAAGCGTTCGCTACTGTTTCCTTTTGCTACCAGGAATTTTCAAAGTCTGCACAGCGCGACGCAGCGTTTCTTCTCCTCGGCGGTCGTAGCGCGACGTTGTTGCCGGATCGGCATGACCTGCTAATTTCTGGACTGTTACAATATCTACTCCGCTATCGAGTAAGTCAGAACAGAAGGTGCGCCGTAGGTCGTGTGGAGAAAACGACGCTACTTGTGCTTCCTTGGCGCGTTTTTGCAGAATAAATAACACGGCTTGTGGAGTAAGCCGTTTTGATACTACTCGATGAGCTTTATTGACTTGACACAACAGCGAACCTACCACATCGCCGCGAATCTTGAGCCACGCTTCTATGATGGAAATCGCCTCCTGTGGTAAATATACTGTGCGGTCTTTGCCTCCTTTTCCAGAACGGACTTTTATAGCTCCAATACCGAGATCGAGGTCTGCTACGTCCAAAGAAACGACCTCGCGCCGTCGCAACCCAGCACCGCGCAGCAATGCAAATAGTGCGGCATCTCTGTATCCTGCGGGAGTAGGATCGTTGAGGCAAACGTCCATCAACGCCGCAATCTCGCTTTCACATAGAGCGCGACCGCGTAACTGTTTCGTTACTTTAATGCAAGCAATATCCACAGCACGAGCGTAATCTAGAGGGTCAATTAATTCTAATCTCAACGCTTCTTTCAAAACTCGTCGCAACGCACTGAGCATCTTGTTGGCTGTCGCTGGCGCGTATTTTTCCATCAACGCGGCGCGGACTGCGGCAGTATGTTTGTAACGCAATGCTGCCCAATTTAAGGTCAGCGCGTCAGCAACTCCATCTGTCAGTAAAGAAGCGATCGCATCTAAAGCTTGTTGCATTGTCGCACGCGACCCTGGACTAAGCGTTGCCAGATACACAGCGGCGGGATGCTCGGTCAGTGGCAGCGGTGTAGTTAAGACAAGCGTTGCAGTAGCTCTGAGCATTACTTATGAGAAGGACTCTTCTGGAAACTTTTGTCAGCTATTCTCTGCTGAAGATGAGGTAATAGGAGTCATGCGATAGGGTTTACCCTGACGGAAAGCTGAACGAATACGACCGATTAATTTACGGCTGACAGCAACAATTGCTTTCTTCTTCCCCGTTCGGGGAAAGAGTCGCTCGAAGTATTCTCTCAAATCCCGATCTTGTCTAATGGCTCTCCAAGCCGCTTCACATAAAACCCATCGAACCCGACTGTTTCCCTGTCGCGTGATGCAACCCCTTCGGATGTTGTCCCCACTCGACTGCTCGCAAGGAGTCAACCCCGTATAGCTAAATAATTGCCGCTCGTTGTGAAATTGGCTCATATCTCCTAACTCATTGGATAGGATTCTCGCTCCGAGAGGACCTATCCCTGGAGCAGAACGGTAAATTTTCTCGTTGGGATCTGAGTATGCCTGCCGCTCCAATTCCTTGTCTAGCTTTTTAATCTGGGCTTCGATAGCTTACCACACTTGCCAATCAGTTTCAATTGCTAAGCTCAATTCTAACGAAGGACAGCATTTGAGCAATTCCTGCACTAACTTGTGGCTCATTTTACGGCGGTCATCTGCTGCAATCAATCCCATTTGATGACACTTCATCCGAATTTGATTTTTGAGCGCTGTCCGCTCCTTGATTAGTTGTTGTCGGGTACGGCTAAGCAGTCTTTGAGTTTCTTCTTTCTCGCTCGGAACTCTGATTCCTTTTAGGCGTCCCGCCTCTAGTAAACTAGCTAATTTTAGAGCATCTCGCTTATCCGTCTTCACTCGGTTATGGACGGTAGTTTCTATACTAGCTGCATTGACTACCAAGTTTTTAATACCAGCTTCTTCCAGTTTCCGATGTAAGACAAATCCTGAAAATCCTGCTTCATAAACACTATACAGGTTAGCTTCTGGGAAATAACTCTTGAGTTGTCTTGCCAGTTGGTCGGGTATAGCCGTAGTCTGCCATTTCTTTACTACGATTCCTTCTACTACACTCACTATTGAGTCTACTACACTCACTATTGAGTAGGTTCGTTTATGTACATCAATCCCGATGAAAACATTCTTTCCCGTGTATGAAGGCTTCTTTGATGAGCTATTCATAGCAATCTCCTTCTTAGACTACTACTTGAATTGTCTTAAATTCTGATGAAGGATTCTACTAGTTGCTTACAACTCATCATAGAGACAGCACAACCTAATTCTTTCCTAAATGCCCCAGCACCGCATCTTATTAGGGAAAGGCGAGCACTTGGGTACACAAAGGTAGCATTCAAGTGCAGAGTAAGTTGGGCAGTGGTAGTACCTTCGTTATTCACTTGCCACTCACAACAACCAAAGGAACACTTCGCACAACCTAATATCTATATATAAAAACGATAACTGCAATGAAACCTAGTCGTCGTATGTCAAATTATTCTTCAAGCATCGGTCGTGCTTTTCTTTGGGTAAAATTACCTGAATGGAATGTCGCTATATTCTCCTTTCTGCTGAATTTCGTTTGGGAGATTCAGCAAATGCCGTTTTTTCAGATTCCATTAGATTTTTCTTGCTCAGATATAATCAGGAATTGTACTCTTGCAACTATAGGAGATGTTGGAATTTCAACCACTGCTTTCTGGATGGTTGCAGTAATATCAAAGTCTCGCCAATGGGTGAATCAGTCAAGTAGGTTGCAGATAAGTGTCTTTGTTCTGGTAGGCGTTGCAATCACGATTAGTTTTGAAGCTTTGGCTACTGGACCACTTAATCTGTGGGAATATGCTGCTCTTATGCCAAAGCTTCCATTGTTGGGTACAGGACTGTTACCACTATTTCAGTGGTTACTAATACCGCCCCTAATTGTTTGGTTCGTCCAACGCCAACTTTTTTATACTAGGCATAAATGACTGAGACAATCGTAGAGAAAGATCGCAAACGTTGGTTCAACGTGGTTTGTTACTCGTTAACAGTAAGATTTTACAAGTTCGCAACCAAATACTGTATTTGACATTTTTTGACGCAACAAGCATTTACGATCAAACAGCAATTGTTCTACCTGTAGGAAATAAACGAATGCAATTAGTAAATGCCATTGTTCTGTTATCAGTTTTTATCTCATCGCTGTCTTCACCTGTAATTGCAAGTGAGAGCGTTTGGCATAGAGAAACTGAGTCCTATTCAGGAATATTAAACATTACCGTGTATCGTAGCCCCTCCTGTAGCTGCTGTGGCGGATGGATGGAGCATTTGAAAAGGCACGGCTTCCAAGTCAAGGATATTAAAGCAATCGATATGGAAGCTATCAAGCAGAAGTACAACTTACCCAAGGAATTGACATCCTGCCATACAGCATTGATTGACGGGTATGTGATTGAAGGACACGTGCCAGCCGACGATATTAAACGTCTCTTGAAAGAAAAGCCGCAGTTAACTGGCTTATCTGTTCCCCAAATGCCTGTAGGAACACCTGGTATGGAAGTAGGAAACAAGAAAGAGCCATTTGCTGTGATTTCCTTCAAGAAAAACGGCGAATTTAAGGTATTCAAGGAGTATCGGTCATACTAAATCTAGATTTACACGAACAATGCTTGTAAAGCTTGTAAAGAATGTATTGGAATCTTGCAGATGGTAGGCTACACTCATGCCGATTTTCGCGCCAGACGCAAACCATTAATGATCGCCAGTAATTCACTGACTACTGTACTGAGCGCAGGTTTCTATCAATAATATCAGTACAATAGTCAGTCCGCATACTATTTATGCTGCCATGGCAGTTGCCATTTTGCGGCAGGATTCAGCACAGCGACGACAAGATTCAGCACATTGCTTGCAGTGGTCGTGGTCGTGCTTCTCGCACTCTGCAGCGCAGCGATCGCAGGCTTCGGCGCAGATGCTGCACATCTGACCGTGAATATCTGAATTGCGAGCCATAAAACGAGCACAGAGGTCGCAAGTGTCAGCACAATCACGGCAGCGTTTGATACATGCAGCCATCATCTGCACCATATCGCTGTCTAAGCAAGCATTAGCACAGTTTTCGCACTCGCGTAAACAATCAAGACAAGCTTGAATGCAAGTTTCCAACAAAGAATCGTGAGATTGAGTTGTGGTCATTGTTTAACTCCTAAAGTGAGAAACATAATCTAAGGCGGTAGTATGCCTTTGGCGGTAGTATGCCTTTTCCAATTTCACGTTAGAAGTTAACGCGGGCGATCGCGTCTCTCTAATGGTATGCGAGCAATTTCTTGCTTTAGAAATATAAGAATTTCATCTAAATTTCATTCTTATATGCTTTATACACAATCTAACTGATACAAACTAAACTCGTGAGATACTCGTTGCAACTTCATTTTTCTACGAAGAACCTAAATGCAATAGTAAGCAATGTTAGTAAAAGCAAGAAGAAAAGAAAATTTTAAATAATGAATATAAAATCTCCAAATAAAGATTGAAATAGCAAGAGCATGATTTAAACTGAAAAATTACTTGAGTTTGAACAACACGGAATCACTGTTATACCAACGGCTAAAGCAACTAACTTTACAATGAATCGTAAGCACATGCGCGAACTAGCACATACTCAACTGGAATCCGGACTGCTAAATATGCTTATGCAGCGAGTTTAGAGGAAATAGTGACGGCTTCTCAAAATATTAGTTTTCCAAATGTAATTAAACCAATTATGTCTTCATCAGGAAAAGGGCAATCTGTTGTTCATATTCTGATGAGGTGAAAACTGCTTGAAATTATGCTATTCATAATTCTAGAGGAGATAGTCAAAAAACTATCGTTGAAGAATTTATTCAATTTAAACTGAAATAACTCTCTTAACCATTAAGCAGTGGAATGCACCAACATTTTTTTATTCTGCAATTGGATCCATCAAGAAAATGGAAACTATCAGGAGTCTTGGTAATCCGCTAACATTTCAAATAAATTATTAATAGAAGCACAAGCGATCATTCAAAAAGTTACTGATGTTTTGAGTGGTGCAGGATTTTTTTGGAGTAGAGTTTTTTGTTACTAAAAATGAATTTATATTTTCAAAACTTTCACATCTACCTCACGATATAGGTATGGTGATATTGATTTCACAAAATCTGAATGAATTTGAATTACACCTGTAGGCTGTTTTAGGATTACCCATACCGCAAATTGAGTTATTCGCACCTTCAGCCAGTGCAGTTATTTTAGCTCATAAATAGGCTGACGAGTCCCCTATATTAGTGCAACGGAGGCTTTAGCAGAAAAAGACAAAAAGACATCAAATTGCGATTATTTGGCAAGCCAGATACACGTCCTGGACGACAAATGGGAGTAGCTTTAGCTAAGGGTAACAATGTAGAGGAGGCAAGAGAAAAAGCACTACACAAGCTGCTAGCAAAATCAAAGTTGTTTAAAAATATGTTTCCCGCATTTCTACCATCTCAAGTACAGTTACTTAAGGAAAATGCAGCAATTGCTTTAGCTAAAAGTATTCAACGTAAGTTGATTTGAACTCCGCTAAGCAAATAGGCGATCACTACAGCTTATGTGTGTCAAGGTACAGGTAAACTAATTTTACTATTGCATGGATTTGACAGTTCAGTTCTAGAATTTCGCTATTTTCTACTATTACTAGCCAAATTTGGTCAAACATGGGCGGTTGATTGACTCAGATTTGGTTTTACTGAAAGAATAACAGAAATTATCTATAGTCCGGACTCAATTAAAGCCCATCATTATAGCTTTTGGAAGCTGATCAATCAGCCATTAATTGGTTGGTACTTCGATGGAGGTGCAACGGCAATCGATTTTGCGTTGAATTATCCGCAAGCGGTAGAGAAGTTAGTTTTGATTAATAGTGTAGGCTTTAGTGGTGATTTTCCACTTGGTAAGTTTTTCTTTCCGCCTTTTCATTATGTAGCAGTAGAGTATTGGCAACGTAGTGGAGTTATCTTAGTAAATTAGATTCTGTAGAAGCGATAAGTTGTGCTTTACTGCACTTAGATATGCCTAATTGGTATGAGGCAATGCTCGATTTTATGAAAAGTAACAGCTATAATAATTTAGCAGATAAGACTCATAAAATTACTCAACCAACGTTCATTTTGTGGGGTGATCGCAACGATACTTTGGGTATAAATGATACAACGAAGTTTCATTAGGCAATCGCAGATTCTCAACTTGTTTGGTTGAAAAATTGCGGTCATGTTCCACAAATAAAACAACCAAAAGTTTTAGTTAGTTATATTTAAAAGTTTTTAAACTAAGAATAACTATAAAGGCACACAGTACACAAAGAGTTTATATTAAATCTGGTCAATCGCTCGTAATATAAAGTAGCTAATAACTCAGCAACACAATTCCCAGTTACCAATTATCGATTCCCTGCAATGTACCTATTTATTTAGCCAGACTTGATATTGATTTAGAGATTACGGCTAATCCTAGTAGTAAGGGTGTGAGCCAATCCCCCCAACGGACGTATAAAGTTTGCGTAATACGTCGGTAGACTGTTTCTGCGTGTAACTCGTAAGTGTTTAAGCCGGATATCCACAATGTTCTACCGTGCGGATCGATAATACCTGAGTAACCTGTGTTTGTTGCGCGTACTGCCCAACGATCTGTTTCTATTGCTCGCATGGTATCTTGAGCATGGTGTTGTGCTGGCATTGAAGGGCTGTAATGTGCGTTATTCGCAGCGCTGAGGATAAATTGTCCACCTGCTGCAGCTTGATAACGTAACTGTTCAGGAAACGCGGAACTGTAACAAATTGCAGTGATCGCACGTCCAAAAGGTGTGTCAAATACTTGATCTGGCAAACCTGGTACTAGCTTGGCTTCTAATGGAGATAATCGTTGAATTAATCCTCCTAAAACTTGCTCAAACGGAATATATTCACCAATTGGTACTAATTTAACTTTGTCGTAGCGACTGAATTCGCCCTTTTCAGTAAGAGTAAATATGCTGTTGGTGTAACTTTGTCCTTGTTCGCCAAATGTACCAATCCAAGCGGTGACACCTTTTTCTTGTACAGCAGAGTAGAAAGAGGTACGCAGCACCTCACTCCACATAAAAGGTAAAGCCCCTTCGGGTGTCAGAACTGCCTCAACTCCTCGCTCGACTAATGTAATATATCCTTCAGTGTAATCGGCGAGCGCCCGTCGCAATCCTTCAGGATAAAGTTTGATTGTATTGGGAATATTACCTTGAATAATTCCTACTCTTAAAGCAGTCTCTGGTGGTTGTATTAATGGGCGACTATATAAACTAAACCCAATAAGATGTAATATAACAAAAAGTATGCAGCTTCTGGCAAAGACCTTTATTGCAGCCCTCTGATCCTTGACCACTGACCCCTCATATTTCATCCATGCTTCAGCTAGTAAGCCATTAACTGCAACAATTGCGGCTGTGACTGTGAGAGAACCGGAAATTTGTCCTAGATGGAGAATAACTAAGTTATGAGGACTCTGAGTGTAGGAAAGTGAAGTCCAATATAAAGGACCTAAACTCCATAAACTTTCTAAACCACACCACAATGCAACGCCAACAAGAGTGCGGCTGAAAGTTCCTACACTTTGACTCAGAACAGTCATACAAACTGCCCAAATTGTTACTAAGACTGCACCCCAAAGTGTAATAGCAGCCCAGCAAAATAGTGCGATCGCAATACTCGCAAGCCACGGTACTCCCATCCACATCATAGGGTGAACACCAGTAATCCAAGACAAAGCAACACCGTGATAGCCAATTCCCCACAGTGTAGCTGAGAGTAATTTAGTTTTTCGTTGTGCGGGAGATGCTACTAATACCCATAAAGGTACTAATGCGATCCATGCTAAAAACCATGCTTCAACAGGGGCAACAGTTAGCCCCATTAGCATACCGCTAGCTAAAGCAAGAAAACCAGAGGCAAGCATTGCCCACCTCTGATGATACTGTTTACCCAATCTCGTTTTCACAATTGGCATTCTGCTGGAATGAGATTTTACGAAGTAAATACTGTTACTTACTGTTATTATTAAGTGTTCTAATAAACTGGCTAAACAAAAAAACTAACGCAAGTTAAAAATGAATTACTTACCTATTAATTGCTAGTTACAGCAGTTGCAGTCTTAAGGTTTGCTATAGTACCACTATTTGAGTATATTGCTTTAGCACTTGTACTTGAAGTCATAGTCAAGGAATAACTAAAGTATCACTAGAGTAAAATATTAATCGAAGTGGTGGAATAGCACTTGTCTAATTCTGGGGTGTAAAATTCTACCCGTAAACGGTTGATGACCCACACTCAATCCTAGTTCTTATGTTTTCTACATCTCAATAGATGAGCGATTAACAGAAGTATCAGCGGATGCAACGGAAATATATTGGGGCAAAAAGCGCTGCCACTCATAGGCGAAGTCTTTCCAAGGATAGGGACGGTTAGACTCCATTGAAATAGTGTTTAACTCTTCAAAGTGCATACATCACTAGCCCGACAGCGTTTTTGCAACATAACTCCAGGCTAAAAGATACAATTATCGGCGAGGTGCTCCTGGATCGAGTAATCCAGGTTCAGGATCAACAGATGCCGAACCAGCAGCAGCAGCACCATTGTATTCAACACCATAAACATTCAGAAGCATATTTTGTAGCTGATTAATCTCACTTACTTGTGCAGTAACAACATCTGCGGCAAGATCTACAAATTGGTGATGGTAAGCACGGTCAATAATTTCTCCTGCAAACTCGATAGCACCCCAATGATGTGACGCTAATGTCTTCATAAAGACAATTTCAAATTGCCTGCCATTTAATGATGCAAGTTCGTTGACTACGTTCGTAGCAAATTTATTAGCTGTCGGCGCATAGCTAACGCCATACCAATTAAAAAGCCACGATCGCATAGTTTGTATCTCTTGTTGCTGAGTTGAAATTACCTGTTCGCAGAGAGACTTTAGTTGCGGACGACTGACTTTCTGTACGCAAACTTGTGCCATTTGGACTGCAAAATTATGACCGTCAATTAAATCTCGTAGAAGACGAATCTCTAATATTGTTAGCCTATTTCTTGGTGCAGGCGCGTCTGATTTAACAGGCATTCTTGTAGTAACAAGTGTACCAATTATTAGTGTTAAAGCTAGAGCTAGCTGAGAGGTAATTTTTACAGTCCAACGCTTGTGCATATTTTTTGTCTTATTGATTTTAGTATGCATTGAGAAAATAAAACTTATTGATTAAGAGAAAGTTCAATAAGCTTTTACTGGTATGTAAAGATAAGTATTGATTGCTTAATCAATATCAATCTCTGCATACATTGACTAAACTTCAAGACCTGCTATTGATAGTATATTTAAATCTCTAAAGACAAACTCAGATTAAAGTCTTGACAAGAGTAATACATCTTTCAAATGGAGTAAAAGTGATTTATTACTAATTAGGTAAAAGGATTTCATTCTAATTTCATCTTTATATGCAGAGAAGAGCTACATTTCTCTGCATACAATCAATATCTTGGTGTATAAGTTCTGTTGGTGTTAGCTTGAGCTTTGGCTCAATCTGGGTAAAATAAGCCAGTAAGGCAAGGCGATCGCCAGAAAAATCAACTACGAATCTCTAAATTCCCCATCATTCCCAAGTCTTCGTGGTCGAGAATATGGCAGTGGTACACAGTTTTACCT
Organism: Chroococcidiopsis sp. TS-821; assembly: GCF_002939305.1. Lineage (NCBI taxonomy): Bacteria > Bacillati > Cyanobacteriota > Cyanophyceae > Chroococcidiopsidales > Chroococcidiopsidaceae > Chroococcidiopsis > Chroococcidiopsis sp. TS-821. Next base: position 111,715 of record NZ_MVDI01000006.1, read on the forward strand.
GCAAAATCGCGGAAAGGAATGCGAATTCGGACAGTTTCACCGCCCTGCACTAGAACTGTATCTTTCCAAGCTTGATAAGGCTCAGGTTGACCATTGCGAGAAATGACTTGAAATGGATTGATATGGAGATGAAAAGGGTGATCCATGCGGTCTGGGTCAACATTTACTAATTCCCATTCCTCAGTTGTGCCCAATTGCACTTCAGTATCAATTCGCTTAGGATCGTAAGCTTTACCATTGAAGAGAAATGTCATACCTCTACCCATTCCCATTGCCATTGAGAGTTCAATTCGACGGGTGAGTACAGGCTTTGGTAAAGAATCAACACTAATTAACTTTTGCGGTAGTGGCACAGAAGTAACGGAATCGTGATAGGTAAGAGTTGCTAAAGGTTGTGGAGCTTGGGATTGAGTTCCCATATCATGACGCATTCCACGCCCCATCATCTCACTCATACCTTGCCCCATCATGCTCATACCGCCTCGGTTATAAGGCAAATTAAGCAAGCGGTATTGTCCTGGTTGGCGTTGGCGAAGCCTTTCCGAAGGAGAATCGCCTTTGACGAGTACTTCCGCCCGTTCTCCAGGAGATAACAGTAAATCGGCGACTTCGACTGGCTCGCTTAGAGCACCGCCATCTGTGGCGATTAAATAGAGAGGATGATTTTCAAGTGCTAATCGATAAAAGCGGGATGGGGAAGCATTAAGGAGGCGCAAGCGTAGCAATCCACCAGAAGCAATTTTTAGACTAGGATTGACTTGCCCGTTTACCGTCACGAGTTGTCCCTCACGTCCCATCATCATTGCCATAGGATTCGGGGTAATGATGCGACCATTGGTGTCAAGGTCAAAATCCTGCAAAACAAGGAACTCTTCTTGTGCTGCTTGTATTTCTGGAATCTCATCTAGTTCCCCGCGTACAATAAAAAGACCTGCAAGTCCGCCGAACACTTGCTCTGCCACTGAGCCGTGGAGGTGGGGATGATACCAGAAAGTACCTGCCGGATGGTCACGAGGCAGGAAAAATTCATAAGTCAGGCGCTCTTGTGATGGAATATTGAGGAAAACGTTGTCAGCATTCCCCTGCGGTGTAACGTGCAATCCATGGTAGTGCAAGTTTGTAGGTTGCGAAAGTTTGTTGGTAAGGTGAATGCGGATAGTATCTCCTGGCTTGACCTCCAGTCGCGGACCTGGAACTTGTCCGTTGTAGCTTAAAAGATAAGCTTGTCGATTACCTAATTGAACCGGACGATAACTCGCGTCCAGATCGAGTTCAAGCAAACCATCCTTACTTTTGTGCAGTTGTGGGAGCGCGTTCGCGTAACGTTCCGTAGAAATCGCCGATTGCAGCGGATTTTGATTTCGTTGATTTACCCAACGACTAACAAGAATTGCTCCTACAGTGGCAGCACTGAGCGTAAAAAATTGACGACGATGAATTTTCATATGTGACTCCTGTTTATAGCCAACTTTGTAGCGGTTTTGAGTAATTAGGCTATCTCAGTCAATATTTTAAAGACTCTATTTAGCTGGAGAGTCAAGAAGTAAGTAAAAATACGGTATTGACATTATATATTTGACTTCTAGCTATTCTACTTGAAGTAACAAATCAAGTGTGGCAGAAATTGTTGATACGCCTTCGTAATGAAAAATCAGTACTTTTGAGTTCTCTAAATCTCAAAATTTCATCTTGATTTCATTTTTAAATGACAAGCTGGGATTGTGTGCTGTTGAAAATTCTAGAAAAGTTAGCCAGTATACATGGAGACATTTGAATCTCCAGTTGACTGGAGAGATCATAATGAAAAAGCCTCCCCTCTAAGTAGCAATGATATAGGTATGAAGTTTACACAAAGTATTTCTTTGAAAACAGGGTTATTAGCATTGACCTTCGCAGCGATCGCCTCCACAGGCGGATTACTTGCATCTTGTGCAAACACGACTCAAAGCCAAGTCCCTAATACATCTGCAACTGACGCAGGTTCAACTACTTCTCAGAACCAACCATCGCCAAACACCATGACGGATACAGGTGGTATGCAGGGCATGGATCACAGTAGCATGAACCATAACATGGCTATGGACTTAGGTCCTGCTGATGCCAATTATGACTTGCGGTTTATTGACGCAATGCGACTACATCATCGCGGCGCGATCGCCATGGCTCAAGAAGCTCAACAAAAATCGCAACGCCCAGAAATTAGAAAACTAGCAGAAAATATTATTCAAGCTCAAAGTAGAGAGGAAAATGAGCTGTTGCGGCAGTGGCGACAAGACTGGTATCCCAATGCTCCTCAAGAATTTGTAGCTTACGGTAGTGAGAGCAAACCACTGGTACCGATGTCGGAACAACAACAGCAAAGCATGACGATGCTTGAAGACTTAGGACCTGCTGATGCTGAGTTTGACTTGCGGTTTATGAATGCAATGATTGCCCACCATGAGGGTGCTTTGATGATGGCACAAGATGCTTTAGCAAAATCCCAGCATCCGGAAATTAAGAAATTGGCTCAAGAAATTATTGATTCGCAGCAAGCGGAGATTGCTCAAATGAAGCAGTGGCAACAAGCTTGGTACAAACAGTAAGTATCGCACCTAACTTAAAAGTTGTAGAAATTATGGCGAGAATTGTTTTACACTCGCCATAGTCAAAAATTTCATTCTATTTTCATTTTTAGATGAGAAAGTAGAATTTAAGGCAACGATCTGTTTGGTCAGAAAAGCTAACCTTGATTTTGCCATGCCAGCAACTTTAAACAGATGCGAGTGCATCAAGCACATTGTTAAACTCCAGCCTTAGCATTTCCTGTTGTACTTAAGGATATTTGTCATCAATGCAGTACGTCTCCCATCATGCCAAACAATGTACAGCAAGCCGCTGTGTTGCTGGAGCAATGTTCAGTTTGTTGATCTTAGCTACTCCTAACAAAGTTTTAGCTCATGGCGGACATGGAAATGAGTTTCAAGGCGGAGCAAATCAGGCTGCTGACGCAATTCAAGTTGATGCCACAACTGCTAAACGACTAGGAATAAAAGTTGAGCCAGTGACTCGTCAGCCAATAGCTGTAGGAATTAAAACTACAGGTCAAATTGAAACATTACCGAATCAACAAGTTGAGGTAACGGCTCCTTTAAATAGCACGGTAGTCAAATTACTCGCTAACCCTGGAGACAGTGTAAGAAAAGGACAAGCGGTGGCGGTTATTTCCAGTCCTGAATTAGTTCAATTAAGAGTTGAGTCGCAGGAAAAGCAAGCAGAAGGACTGGCAGATCTACAACAGGCACAAGCCGATTTAAGCCTAGCTCGTCAGAACTATCAACGATATTTGCAGATCGCAACAGATGAAACCGCACAAGCACGCAGCCAAGTGGCATTTGCACAAGAAAAGTATAACCGCGATCGCGAACTAGCAGCAGCAGGCGCACTACCGCGTCGCAATGCCTTAGAATCACAAACTCAACTGGCACAAGCTCAAGCCGAACTCACTAAAGCTGCGAGTCGCCGAGATGTACTAGAAGCAGAAGCACAACTCAAACGCGCACAATCAGCTGTTGAGGTAGCTCAATCTCGAATTAACCTCAGTAATGCTAATTACCAAACTCGGCTGCAACAACTGGGAACTCGTGCTGATGCTAGAGGATTAGTAACTGTCACTGCACCCATATCTGGTACAGTTACTGACCGAGAAGCTAGCCTCGGTCAATCATTCCAAGATGCTGGTGGTAAGCTGATGACGATAGTTAATGATAATCGCGTGTTTGCCACAGCAAATATCTACGAAAAAGATTTAGCTCAAGTTAAGACAGGTCAACGTGTAAACATTAAGGTAGCTTCACTCCCAAATCGCACCTTCAGCGGACGAATTACGCGAATTGGCTCGGTAGTAGAAGGAGAAACGCGGGTAGTGCCAGTACAGGCGGAAGTAGATAACCTGAATGGACAACTCAAACCTGGGATGTTTGCAGAATTAGAGGTATTAACTGACCAAACGTCAGCAGAGACAATCGCCATTCCGAGTTCAGCAGTGGTAGACGCAAATGGCAAACAATTGGTTTACGTGCAAAATGGCAATGCTTATATAGCGGCAGAAGTTACTCTAGGTGAAACCTTTGGAGATTTGGTTGAGGTCAAGAGTGGTCTATTCGAGGGAGATTTGATTGTTACTGTGCGATCGCCGCAACTTTACGCGCAATCTTTACGTGGTGGTAGTACAACTCAGGAAGGGGAACAACAGCAAGCACCTATACCCGCAACGCCAACTAGCAACAGTATTCCGTTACCTTGGTGGGTGGTGGGAGCCATCGGAGGAACTGCAATTGGGGCTGGAGCATTTGTGGCAGGTACTCTGTGGTCTAATCGCCGTAACCAACGCCATTTGAGTGGAGCATATGTAGGAGTACCAAATGATGGCTTCGTTACTTCATCAGAAGTTGCTTCGGGGGAGAGTAGTCACCATGAGCCTGAAATCTACGAAGCTCCTATATGGGTAGAAAATAACAATCACCAACCGACACCTAAAGTAAGTCAACTCGAATCCGGCACTAAAAAATATTCTGACTCCTGAAATATCAATATGCTCAATGCCATTCTCAAGTGGTCAATTGTTCAACGTTGGCTGGTTGTGCTGGGAGCAATTATCGTGACGGTGTTGGGAATTTATAACCTAACACAAATGCCGTTGGATGTTTTTCCTAACTTTGCACCACCCCAGGTTGAAATTCAGACTGAAGCACCAGGGCTAGCTCCTGAGGAAGTTGAATCCTTAATTACATTACCCGTCGAAAGTGCAATCAATGGTACTCCTGGAGTTGAAACGGTTCGTTCTTCCTCCGCAGTAGGCATCTCTGTAGTCAAAGTCATTTTTAGCTGGGGAACCGATATTTATCAAGCACGTCAGCTTGTGACTGAGCGATTGCAACAAGCTCAGAGTAAGTTACCGCAAGGTATTGAACCACCCCAAATTTCTCCGATTAGCTCGCCCATTGGCACAGTCCTTCAGTATGCTTTTACTGCTGAAACTACACCATTGATGGAAGTAAGGCGATTAGTTGATCGCGATATTACAAATCGATTATTAGCAGTTCCAGGTATTTCTCAAGTGATCGCGTATGGCGGAGATGTTCGTCAGTATCAAGTTTTGGTTGACCCTGCTAAATTAAAAGCTTTTAATGTCACTTTAGCTGACGTTACAGATGCGGCAGCAGCAGCGAATACAAATGCCGCAGGAGGATTTCTCGTCAGTCCCGACCAGGAATTATTAATTAGGGGTATTGGTCGAATTTCTACAATCGAAGACTTGCAGCGATCGGTAGTTACTGCTCGCAACGGTACGCCAGTCTTGTTAGGTGATGTGGCTGACGTGCAAATTGGTGCCGCCTTGCAGCGCGGTGATGGTAGTTTGAACGGTCAGCGGGCAGTTGTTGTGATGATTAATAAACAACCCCAAGCTGATACCCCAACTGTCACGCAGGCAATTGAAGCCGCAATGGCAGAACTTCAAACCAGCTTACCATCAGATGTCAAGTTTACGGTTACTTTCCGGCAACAAAATTTTATTGATGATGCGATTGAAAACGTTCAAAGTTCTTTGCGAGATGGAATCATCATTGTTTCCATTATCCTGCTGCTATTTTTGATGAATTGGCGCACTGCCATGATCACGCTTAGCGCTATTCCACTCTCGGTGCTGATCGGGATGATCATCCTCAACTTGTTTGGTCAAGCCATCAACACAATGACGTTGGGAGGATTAGTCGTAGCAATTGGCTCAGTGGTAGATGACTCAATTGTAGATATGGAAAATGCTTACCGAGGGTTACGGAAAAATCAACTAGCAGGAACTCCTGTTCATCCGTTTCAGGTTGTTTATGACACTTCAGTAGAAGTACGTGTCAGCGTACTGTTTTCTACGGTAATCATTGCCGTGATATTTGCGCCAATTTTTACTCTTACAGGAGTCGAAGGTCGGATTTTTGCGCCGATGGGTGTGGCGTATTTAGTGTCGATTTTTGCTTCTACATTAGTAGCAATGACACTTTCACCAGCCTTGTGTGCCATTTTGTTAACTAAGCAGCAATTACCGGAGGATGACACCTGGGTTTCGCGCTTTTCCCAAAGATTGTATCGTCCACTTTTGAAGTTTTCGATAAATTTTCCTAGTGTTATTTTGGTTAGCGCAGTTGCGGTGTTTATTGCTTCTTTAATTATTTTAACGTCCTTGGGACGGGTATTTTTACCAGAATTTCAGGAGCGATCGCTTGTTAATGCCATGTTGCTTTATCCTGGCACTTCTTTAGAAGCTACCAATCAAGCAGGTTTAGCAATTCAAGATGCGCTTAAAGATGACCCGCGATTTGAATCAGTGCAGTTACGCGCTGGACGCGCCCCAGGAGATGCTGATGCAGGTGGTGTCAACTTAGGACACGTTGATATTGAAATCAGCGACGAAGGAATGAAAGATCGGGAAACGACGGTTGAGAAGGTAAGAGCAGAATTTGCGAAATTACCTGGAGTTGCACCGAGTATTGGAGGTTTTATTTCGCACCGCATGGATGAGGTATTATCTGGGGTAAGAAGTGCGATCGCAGTCAAAATCTTTGGTCCGGAACTCGATGAATTACGTAGCATTGGCGCTGAAGTGCAAACAGCGATGAGCAACATTGCAGGTGTTGTCGATTTGCAGTTAGAGCCGCAAGTTCCTGTTAAACAAGTACAAATTCAATTTGACCGTGCTACTGCTGCGCGCTATGGTCTTACTGTTGGCAATCTTTCAGAAATGATTGAAACCGCCTTGAATGGTAAAGTTGTTTCTCAAGTATTGCAAGAACAACAACTGTTCGATCTGTTGGTGTGGCTGCAAGCCGATTCGCGTAACAACCTAGATACGATTCGTAACTTACTTGTAGATACTCCCGAAGGGCAAAAAATTCCTCTCGCTCAATTAGCTCAAGTTAACTATGGCACTGGTCCAAATACAATCAATCGAGAAAATGTTTCGCGCTTAATCGTTGTTTCTGCCAACGTAGCTGGGCGAGATTTAGGTTCGGTTATTGAAGATATTCAAGCAAACATCAAACAACAAGTACAACTACCGTCGAGCTACTTTATCCAGTACGGTGGTCAATTTGAATCCGAACAGCGAGCCAGCCAAAACTTACTTGTCTTTGGCACGGTTGCTCTTATTATCATAGCTGTTCTTATGTACTTTGCTGTCAAATCAATACCAGCTATGTTAATGATTATGGTTAATTTACCTCTAGCTTTAGTTGGGGGCATTTTCTCCGTTGCTCTGGGTGGTGGAATCCTCTCTGTAGCATCAATGGTAGGGTTCATTACTCTTTTTGGAGTAGCGACACGTAATGGGCTATTACTAGTAGAAAATTACAACGCTAAGTTGGCACAAGGAATGCAAATAAAAAAAGTGTTACTTGAAGGGTCAACCGAGCGCTTAGCCGCAATTTTGATGACTGCTTTTACCTCAGCTTTAGGTATGGTTCCACTTGTTATAGGTAGCGGGGCTGGTAAAGAAATTTTACAACCTTTGGCTGTTGTTGTCTTGGGCGGATTGTTTACTTCTACTGCATTAACTTTACTAGTTTTACCGGCTTTGTATTCTCAATTTAGTAGACTTTTGGTTCCGAAGCAAATAAAGCAAACAATTCAAACTGAAGGCTTTAACGCACAAAGTGTAACACATCACCAACAAATTTAATCTTATTAAAAAGGAGAAAAGTAAATGAAGTTATTCAAGTCAAGTTTACTTATTATAGGTAGTTTAGGATTTATCTTTCTGGGAGCTTGCAGCAACGGTACGCAAACAGCAAATTCTCCAACTAGTACGGCATCATCTCCTACTGCAACAACTGCCCAAAACCCTTCTACAACCTCTCCAGAAGCAACAGTAAATACAGGCAGTAATAGTAGCAATACAGGTCGCCAAGTTGTCGAGTCAGGTCCTTATCACTTAGAATTTGAAGCTGTACCCGAAAATAATGGTACCCACATCGATTTCTATCTGCAAACAGGTGACGATCATCAAGCAATATCCGATGCAAATGTAACTGCTCAAGTTCAACTTCCTGACGGAAGTCAGAAGGAGCTTCCTCTTAGTTATGATGCTGAAGGAAAACACTACGCTGCTTTGCTCCCTGGGCAGACATCTGGAGAACATCAAGTTGTCGTTCTCTCTGAGATTAAGGGCGAGAAAGTGAACGGTAGATTTACCTTTAATCGCTAAAACTTGACTGGCAGTACATAGAGATCAAAGTTTAGAGCTTTAGTTGATTATTTATCTTATTAGTTGATTATTTGTCTTAATTTTCAATTTGCTACTCAATAGCAATAATTGAAAGTTAATTTTTAGGAGTGAGGCATAAAGTAGAGTGGAAAAAGCTTATATAAACTTGGGGATATTTTGCGTAATTGGAGCGCTTGCCCCAATTCTACCTGCGTTTGCAACAAACGATCTGGGTGGACAAGTCGCACAAGCTTCTACTTTAATGGCTCAATCCGACACTATTTACCATACTAAAGTTTATAGCTTTTCTGAGAATTTAGTAGCTCAAAAAGCTCCCATCACTTCAGTCTCGCAACTATCTGACGTACAGCCAAGTGACTGGGCATTCCAAGCTTTGCGAACATTAGTCGAACGGTATAGTTGTCTTGCAGGGTATTCAGATAATCTATTTCGTGGTGATCGCGTATTAAACAGATATGAGTTTGCTGCTAGTTTAGATACTTGTTTAAAACGAGTCAATAAACAGATTGCAACTGCAAAAGCCGAGCTATTTCCTGAAGAAGATCTAGCCACTTTACAAAAGTTACAAGAAGATTTTGCAGATGAACTTACTGTTTTAGGGAATCGAGTAGATGCACTAGAAGTAGCTACAGCAGAATTGAAAGCAGATCAATTTTCTACTACAACTAAGCTTAATGGAGAAGTTATATTTGCTCTTAGTACAGCGTCTAGAAATAACAAAGCTATTCCTTCTAATGTCTCAACTAGTTCAGTTAGCGATGTTGATAGTAACCTCTCGTTTAGCCAACGAGCAATTTTGAATCTTGAAACTAGTTTTACTGGACAAGACGCACTCATTGTTTCAGTTTACGGCAATAATTTTCCAGATTTTCTTGACGTTACTGGAAGCAAAATGGCACGACTGGTTTACGAGCAAGATACTGGTGGATCTACCGAAAATGATTTTGGGTTGTTTTATCTTTCCTATCAATTTCCTATTGGAGAACGCTTAAATGTTTTGGTTGAGCCATACGGTGGAGTTTTAAGTGATTTTGTAGATACAATAAATCCTTTTTTAGGAAGTGCAGGAGATGGTTCAATCTCTGCTTTCAGCAACCGCAACCCCATTTACTGGCAAAGTAGTTTTGGTGCAGGAGTTGGCGTAACATATAATTTTAGTAACACGGCTAGTTTATCACTAGGCTATCTTGCTACCGAAGCTAGCAATCCTAACTCCGGGCTAACTGGCGGCTCTTATGGGGCGATCGCTCAGCTAACCTTGCGACCAGTTGAAGCTATCAATTTAGGTTTAACTTATGTGCGCTCTTTCAACGGTTTCAGTAATGTAGGAGTTGGAAGCATATACGCTAACGATCCTTTTGATGGAGCAGACAATATAGCTAATTCTTATGGTTTTGAAGCAAGCTTTCAGATTAGTCCTCAGATGGCAGTCGGTGGATGGGTTGGTTATGTTCAAACTGAAGCTATTTCAGGAGCTAACGAAGGAGCCAATGCAACTATATTGAACTATGCTATTACTTTAGCTTTTCCAGACCTTTTTCAAGAAGGTAACTTAGCAGGAATTGTTCTTGGTATACCACCCAAAGTCACAAGTAATGAAATTAATTTACGTGAAGATAAAGATACATCTTTGCATCTAGAAGCTTTTTACCGGTTTCAACTCACTAAAAATATTGGAATCACTCCAGGTATACTAGTTATCACTAATCCAGAACATAACAAAGCTAATAATACTATTTATATAGGAACACTCCGAACTACTTTTTCCTTTTAAGTTTTATCAATAAATATATTAAATCCCATATGTAATACGCTGATATATACTTAACTATAGATTTAAAAACATTGTCCTTTGTTTTACTATTCTACTCGAGATTGTTGTTTTTATATTAAGAATCTATAGGGTATAACTGTACTGTTAAAATAAAATATACTCTTCTTTACTTGAAAGCTAGCTTAATTAGTAAAGTTTTTCGAGTAAGTTATGCTTTTCAACAATAAATATTAAAAAATAGAGAATATGTATAGTCACTGAATCGTTAATAAATTGAAAAATCAAGTCTTATTCTCATTAAGATTTTATAATATATTTCGTATTTATTCTTTGTAGGTAGTGCTAAACGAGTAAAGATGTATTGTATTGGTGAACGAAGTGCCAAATAGCCAAAAGCGATAACGTCTTCCTCACTCCTCTTTATGAAATCCTCTGAATATTTATGATTTTTTTTAGAATATCATTTCATCTTAATTTCATAATTAACTGTCATTATTTATATTAAAAGATTCTTTGGTGTGAGCAAAATTATGCAGAAACTTTTCTGGAGTGTTTTAAAACTAAGCCCAACACTCTTAAGTGCTATATTTCTTTTGCTTGAACGTACTCAAGCTAGTGAAGTACCTGTGAGGGCGTTAGTATCTAACTCTTCTACTATTGTTACAACTCAAGATAGCACTTCACTAAAACAAAACTCTATCAATCCACAAGTTTTTGTAGCAAGCACTACTTCTTCTATCAAAAGTGTTTCAGAAGATATCTTGTCTTCTTCCAGACCTCAACCTCCAGATGTAAAGCTAGCTAATACTTATCAAACTATCGAAAATCCCTCAGCTTTGGATGCACTAGCTCAAGTTACATCAGTTTCTCAATTATCTGACGTACAACCCACCGATTGGGCATTCCAGGCACTGCAATCTTTAGTAGAACGTTATGGCTGTATTGCTGGGTACCCTGATAGTACTTATAGGGGCAATCGGGCTTTGACGCGCTATGAATTTGCTGCTGGTTTAAATGCTTGTTTAGACCGAGTAAACGAACTCATTGCCACAGCAACTGCAGACGCAGTGAATCGGGAAGACCTAGCAACTTTACAGCGATTACAAGAAGAATTTTCAGCAGAACTAGCCACATTGCGCGGTCGCGTGGATGCATTAGAAGCACAAACAGCCGAACTAGAAGCTAATCAGTTCTCTACTACTACCAAGTTAGGTGGGGAAGTTGTATTTGGCTTAGCTGATGTTTTTGGTGATTCAGCTGTTGGTGGAAGTGACTTAGAGTACAATACCATTGCTGCTGTCCGCGCGCGATTAAACTTTGATACTAGCTTTACTGGTAGAGATCTTTTAAGAACTCGTTTACAAGCTCGTAATATTGATAACAACACTGGAGAAACTGGTACCTCAATGACCCGCTTGGGATTTGATGGTGACGAAGGTAATGATGTTATTATTGATGACTTCTTTTACCGTTTTCCACTCAACAACCAGTTTAGAGTCTTTCTTGCACTCAACAGTTTTGAACCAAGAGATTTTATTGATGTAGTCAGCCCTTTCTATAGTAGTGGTGATGGGGCTGTTTCCCGTTTTGGTCGTCTCAATCCAGTTTTGCGAATACCAGATGACAGTTCAGGGCTTGCGTTTGACTTTAAGCTAAATGACACCTTTACTTTAGCTGCTGGATATTTAGTCCCAACTGATTTTGCTAGTAACCCTAGTCAAAAGGCTGGTCTTTCTGATGGTGCATATGCAGCTTTCACCAATGTAGTCTTTAATGCAACCAATAATTTTAAACTAGGTTTATCTTATGTCCGTTCTTATGCGCCTGGGGGTGAGGTCAATCTCACAGGCAGTACAGGTAGTGGCATTGCTCAAGACCCATTAGGAGTTGCAACTTCAGCTGATTCTGTTGGCGCACAAGCACAGTTAGGAGTAGGTGAAGGTTTGATTTTATCAGGTTGGGCTGGTTATACCTGGGCTAAAGCACAAGCTAGTGGTTTAGGTGTTATTGAGGGAAATGAAGCCAGGATTTTTAATTGGGCTGCGGCGGTTTCTTTTCCAGATTTGGGCAAAGAAGGTAATCTTGCTTCTATTATCTTTGGTCAACCACCGAAGGTAGTCGATAGCGATCTGATAGAGGATCAAAATACCTCTTATCATCTTGAAGGTTTTTACCGTTTTAAACTCACAGAAAATGTTTCAATTACTCCAGGAGCATTTGTAATTTTCAATCCAGAACATAACAATGATAATGACACAATCTATGTTGGAACAATTCGGACTACCTTTGAATTCTAAACACAATTAGACTGAAATGTGTCCTTGCCATCAATAATACAAAACAGACAAGGACACTAACTAAACTATTAAAATTATTCTGAATTAAATTAATAAGAAAAATAAATTAGAGGAGTTCTTAATGTTTCTTGAAATAAAGCATTAGACTAAACTATAACATTTCCTAATTCACTTGGGTTTATTTTTTTAAAAATTTTCTCTTCTATAATAAAGGAAGAAGATTATTAATATAGACTATAACAAATCATTTTGATGATAAAACCTCAATTAAATACTACTTAGTTGAATTATTGGTATTATTAATTGCTTTGAAAATAAACAGAATACAAAATAAGTAATATATTGTAGTTCTAAATGTTTAATATTTCACTTTAATTTCACTTGGTAATGTCAAGCTATTAAATAAGGAGTTTACTAATATAACTGCTTAAGGACTTTTGCAATGAATAAATTAATCTTCTCTACTGTTTTTACAATCGCGATCGCGTCTTCAGTTCCAGATGCTTTAGCAGGAGGAGTTTTACGTGATGCGAAAGCTTCTCATCTTGTTCATAGTGGAGCACATCCCAACAATGCTCGTTTATCTGCAACACATCATTTTGAAGTACACGTTCAGGGTGGTGATTTGTCACAACTTACTATTGATGTACCAAAGGGAATGAAAGTAAGCGATCGCATTGTTGTTACTGATGAATCTGGCAAAAAAATTGATAATACGATTTCTGTCAACGATAGGAAGATTGCGATCGCTTTTTCACAACCTATACGTACAGGTACAACGCTATCAGTCTCTATGAAAGGAGTTAGATCGCAATTATCATTGCTTGGTCGTGTATGGCTTTACCCAGTTTATGCAAGGAAGACAGGAATGACCGAAGACATAAGAATTGGTATGGCTAGAATTCAAACGTATTGATGGCATTACACTTATACTTTTTAGACCTGAAGTGATGCTCAGGTCTAAAAAAGTAAATGTTACCCGTCATGCTTATCTCATAAAAAGCCTTTTAGTAGGAGAAGTTTATTTTATTGTCAGCTTTTCTAAAACCAACTTAACATAAACCTGAAATCAATTTGACTATGATAATCAATTTGTTGCTACTAATTTTTAGGTAGATATGTGCTGGTTATTATACTAATAGTTACGAATTCAAAAAAAATGACTGTTGTGTAGTGTATTTCATACTAATTTCATTTTCATGTTCGTATAATAGTATTTAATCACTTACACCCTTAATGCAACATTGGGCTTTTCCACTGTGCTACTCAAGTACAAGCGAAAAGCCTATTTTTTTCTATCAAAATATATCATTCTAAAGCTCTAATAGGCATTAAATCCAAGTGCAGAAGCAAAAATCGTATAGGAACTTCGCATTTTTCAAACTTTGAGAATACTGATTTTTTTGCTGTCTTGAGCAATACTTTCTTTCAGTAGAGACAATCTATCATAAGATAAGTGAAAAGCATTTCCCTTATTGCTTCATTAGACCTCAAGAGTCATAATATTTTTGAGGGATACATATTTCTTAATAAGAATGAATTAAAGTTTCTTTATTTAGCTTAGCTAGTGGTTCTCAAGTATAGATTCTTTAAATTATGTATTCAATCATTATTAATGCTTTGATGCGATAAGTTTAAAGTGCTTTGATAAAGCATAAACATTTTGTTTATCTAGTGTATATATTTCATTCTAATTTCATTATTACCTGTCAGGATAGTAAATAAGAAGAATATGATTTTCTCTCTTGAATTCCAAAGGGCAATTTCAATGAAAAAACTAATTTCGCTTACTACTTTGACTTTATTGAGTATATATTCAGTCCCAGCTGCTTTTGCGGAGGGAGTTCCAGGTGAAACATCTTTTTCTCATCTCTTTCATAGCAATGCACATCCCAATGATGCTCGCGCTTTAAGCGCTATGCATCATTTTAAACTACACGTTCAAGGGAGCGATTTATCACAAATTTCAATAGATTTACCAGAGGGCGTTAAGATTAGGCGAGGAGTTGAAGTTACGGATCAATCTGGCAAGAAATTAGATGCTGATGTTTCTATCAATGACAAAAAAGCTACTGTCGCTTTTTCTCGACCAGTATCTCCAGAAACAATTCTTACAGTTTCGATGAAAGGAGTCCAAACTCCATTTCCTGGATACAGAAAAACTTGGCGTTATTCGGTAAGTGGCAAAAATCAAAATATGGAAGAAGATGTTCTATTTGGTACAGCTCAAATCCAAACTTATGAGTAGTAGATTGCTGCTTAAAAGATAGAGAAGTAAGAGGTGAAGAACCTCAATTTACATAAAATTTAGAAAGAGAAAGTAAACATTTCTAATGAACTTTTATGTATTTTTCAATTACATGGAGTAGTTTTCTTCAGATTTTACTTAGTTGTTACTTCTGATTGGTAAAACTATCTCTTACAACTCAAATAGTCAAAGATTAAGTTGTGTTTTCACAACTTACACCAATACATTAGAGAGGTTTGTCATGAATAAACTGTTGATAGTATTCGGAACTACACTTTTTCTAGGTATAGTTTCTTTTGAGCCTACTGCTTTTGCAAATACAAGTAGTTCTCATGCAAGAACATGCCAAAATATTCCTATAGCTGAACCTAGCGGAGGTGCTACTAGAATTCGGCTTCAAGCCATAGAGCGATGTAACAAAGGCTCCCAGCAATTTACAAAAACTCATCGTCGGAAAATGTGTCAATCTGCGTCTATAGCAGAGCCTACAGGTGGTGCTACTAGAGTAGGGATCCGTGCCATGAATAACTGTTAATATAGACGTTTTGTAGCAATGTTTTCTGAGGCTTGACAATATTAAAGAGTTGTAGCAAACAACAAATTATGGAGTGTGTAGCAGATGAAAAATAAATAGTACCACCTAGAAGAAGCATAAACTTCCCTAGCTGTTATTAAGATGATTTTCTACAGCCTTGAGAACTTCGCAAATTTTCTGAAAACGATTTACTTAAGGCTGTCTCGCTTAATTTATCTTAACATCCTCATTTCCACTAATATTTCATTCTGATTTCATAATCTTGTGTCAATCTATCTTTAAGGATAAACCTTACAATTACTTAAGCAGATACAAATTTGTATACTGTAATACTTATTGAAAATGATTGAGTGTTATGAGAGTGCTGTTAGTTGAGGATGAACCAGATTTAGGATGTGCAATCAAGCGTACTCTAAATCAGGAAAGATACATAGTTGACTTAGTTTTGAATGGTACTGAAGCGTGGAACTATTTAGATGGTCAGTGGACACAATATACACTAGCCATTTTTGATTGGTTACTTCCAGGAGTATCTGGTTTAGAACTATGCAAGCGGTTACGACTTCGGGGTAGCTGTTTACCAGTGTTGATGCTTACAGCTAAAGATCGCATGGAAGATAAGGTTGCAGGATTAGACGCTGGAGCAGATGATTATCTCGTCAAACCATTTGGTATGGCAGAATTGCTAGCACGATTGCGAGCATTGCAGCGGCGATCGCCTCAACTTTCACCCCAAAAACTTCAAGTAGGTAGCCTTAGCTTAGATTACACTACGCGCACAGTTAGTATTCAGAATCAGTCAACTAATGCACAAGTGGTTCCTCTAACAACAAAGGAGTTTCAACTGCTAGAGTATTTCATGAAGCATTCCAACCAAATTGTTACCAGTGAGCAAATTCGTCATCAATTGTGGGAAGTAAGCGCCGAGCCAACCAGCAATGTAGTAGCTGCTCAGATGCGTTTATTGCGACGTAAATTAGGTCAGTTTGGAAATGATGGTTTGATTGAAACTCTACACGGCATGGGATATCGACTAAATGCAACCCATGAACCAAAATAAGCTTTTTTATCTGACTCGTTGGAAGTTAGCAGGTTGCTACTCTGCTGCGATGGGTTTAGTCTTAAGTATATGTGCGCTGGGTTTATACCAAGCGCTTGTTCATGCCCATTGGCAAACTTTAGATCGAGAACTAGAGTCAGTTGCTGGAACATTACATGATAGTGTTGAAAGTGTATTAAAGCAGCCTGGACGTGTAGAACCAACTGCTCAGCAACTCTTACCAGAGCGGAAGCCGCAACAACATATCCTTGGAGCTATTCACCAAGGCGATTACTTTATAAAGTTATTAAACACGGCGGGACAGACCGTTACTACGGCGGGGTTTCAGCCAGAGGGATTACCTACTACCTCAGGAGAGATCACTTGGCAAACAGTTCAAGATACTAAAGGAAATCGCTATCATCAAATTTCCTTACCACTGCACACGCAAGACAATCGCCCTTGGGGATATATGCAGATGGGACGAAGTCTCAACGATGTCGATAATTACCTTGCTAATGTGAAACTAGTTTTATTGCTGGGTTTACCACTTGCTATGGTTTTAGTAGGCAGTGCGAGTTGGTGGTTAGCAGGATTTGCAATGCAACCCATTTACGAATCATACAGCCAAATTCAACAGTTTACCGCAGATGTTGCTCACGAACTGCGAACGCCTTTAGCAGCAGTTGCTGCAACGGTAGAATCAGTATCGGGAATGCCTAACTTACCTGAATCAGAAGCACGGAATATCTTACGCACAATTGAGCGTCAGAATCGGCGGCTCACGACATTGGTTGCTGATTTACTACTACTTGCTCGTATAGAGCGACAACCCATACCAATACGACGCCAAATTTGTTATCTGAATGATATTGTTAGCGATTTAGTCGAAGAACTTGCGGCCTTAGCGATCGCAGCTAAAGTAACAATCAGTTATGAGGCAAGGGTGCATCAACAGATAAAAGTTATCGGTGATGAGGAACAGTTGTATCGCTTGGTTTCTAATATTATTGTTAATGCTATTCAATACACCCTTACAGATGGTCAAGTGAATATTGCTTTGAATTACAGCGATCGCCATGGAATTATTCAAGTTCAAGACACAGGTATTGGCATTGCACCTTTAGAGCAAAAACGGATTTTCGACCGCTTTTATCGCGTCAGTAGCGATCGCGCTCGTCATACAGGTGGTTCAGGGTTAGGGTTGGCGATCGCGCAAGCAATCGTCCAAACACACGGAGGTAGCTTACAGGTGCAGAGTGAACTAGGTAAAGGTAGCACTTTTATAATTCAGTTGCCTTCAATAATCAATCAATTTTCAAACCTTAAGCTGACTAAACAGTAGTATTTTTACTAAAAAGCCATTATTTAATACTAACAATTATGGCTCAAATGTCTGCTGCTTTATTTGATGAACGCTTTGAACAAATTCTTTGTGGCTATGTTAATACTACAAGACAAGTTCAAATTTTGCGGATTGCCAACCCAATTAGTAGCTGGTTTGAACGAGTTATTTTTCCAGGACAACGTATCTTGTTCTTTGCACTACCAATTACTTATTTAGAAATCTACAGTAGCGAAATACCTAGTACAGTCTTAATGGACAAGATTCTATGCGATCGCTTGCGTATTAATTCATAAAAAACTGATCGAAAACTATCAATAAGTAGGATGAAAAGGAGTGAGAATTAATATTTTGAGCTATACTCGCTATTTTATAGCTGTAAGTATAAGCACAGTAACGGCTTTAGGAAACATTGAGCCAAGTAGGTCTCAAAACGTTTTATCAATTACTCAGCAAAACATTGATAGTTCGAGTCAGAGTATTCAATCTCAGGCAAACGAATTTTCTAAGCAACTACAAGATGTAATAGTACCAGTGCGTACAAGCACTCCAATTCAAAACAATTTAAACTCTACTCCCAGTAGCTCCCCTAGTCCAGGGTTATCAACAGAAGCTCCAAATTATCTCAATCCCAATCCCAACCCACTACAATTTCCTACACGACCGGAAGAAGTACGCGTCCAGGGTACGCAGCCAATCACACTACAACAAGCGTTGGAACTGGCACAGCGAAACAATCGACAGTTACAAGTCGCCAGACTCACAGTTGAACGCAGTCGTGCAGCACTACGCGAAGCACGCTCCGCATTGTATCCTAGTGTCGGTGTAAATTCAGGAATTTCGCGCTCGCGCTCAGCCCAATCGGAGTTGCAGCAACGTATTCAAGAAAATCAAGGCATTCCCCAAACGGACGAAGGTTCAATCAGCACCGTGCTCAGTGGAACAGCGGAACTGAGTTACAACCTTTATACTTCCGGCGAAAGAAGTTCGCGAATTCGTGCCGCCGAAGAACAAGTGCGCTTGAGTGAATTGCAGCTAGAGCAAGCTACAGAAGAGTTGCGTTTGAATGTTGCAGATGATTACTACAATTTGCAAGCAGCTGATGAACTAGTCCGGATCAATCAATCTGCTGTCACCAATGCTCAAGCGAGTTTACGCGATGCCCAAGCGTTAGAGCAAGCAGGAGTAGGGACTCGATTTGCTGTACTACAAGCGGAAGTACAGTTAGCAAACGCTACACAAGATTTAACTAATGCGTTGGGTCAACAACAAACAAGTCGTCGTCAGCTAGCATCGCGACTGAGTATCGCACAATTGGTAAATGTTTCTGCGGCTGACCCCGTGCAAATCTCAGGGTTATGGAATTTGCCTCTAGAAGACAGTATTGTGCTGGCGTTTCGCAATCGTGCAGAACTCGAACAGCAACTTGTACAGCGCAATATCAGTGAAGCACAGCGACGCTTGGCATTATCTCAATTAGGACCACGCGTCAGTTTGGTGACAAGTTATAACGTTCTAGATGTGTTTGATGATGGAGCTGGTCTAGCAGATGGTTACTCGCTGGGAGCCAACGTGTCGTTAAATTTATATGATGGGGGAGCCGCCCGCGCTAGAGCAAGACAAGAAGAAGCTAATATTGCGATCGCCGAGACAAATTTTGCCGACACGCGCAACCAAGTCCGTTTTGAAGTGGAAGAAGCTTACAACACGCTTCAATCAAACTTAGCAAACATTCAAACTGCATCGGTCGCATTAGAACAAGCACGCGAAGCATTGCGATTAGCACGCTTACGCTTCCAAGCCGGAGTCGGGACGCAAACCGAAGTCATCGATGCAGAAAACGACCTCACCAACGCCGAAGGCAATCGCGTCACGGCAATTTTAGACTACAATCGGGCGTTAGCAAGATTACAGCGCGCAGCTAGTTCAGATCCGCAATCTGGAGGACTTGAGTAAGTCAACCGCCCTACCCACAGGGGAATGGGGCTTGTAACTGACCGAGAGCATCGGTCGAATTAGGTTAACTGGACTCGGCGCAACAACATCGCGTTAATTGACACAATTACAGTAGAAAGGCTCATGAACACGGCTCCCAATGCCGGTGAGAGTAGAATACCTAGAGGGGCAGCAACTCCAGCCGCTAATGGAATTCCAACTACGTTATACCCAGTAGCCCAAAACAAATTCTGAATCATCTTGTTATAAGTTGCTTTAGCAAGTTGAAGTGTATACGTTACATCAAGCGGGTCATTTTCAACTAACACCAAGTCAGCTGATTCTATTGCTACATTTGTCCCTGCACCAATTGCAATTCCTAGATCTGCGTTAAATAAAGCGGCAGCATCATTAATTCCATCACCAACAAATGCCGTTGGGCTTTTTGCTTTTAACCGCTGGATGATTGCTGCTTTATCTTGAGGTAAAACACGCGCATAATATTGCTCGATGTTCAGTTCCGCTGCAACAGTTTTTGCCACAGCTTCGGCATCTCCGGTAATCATTACGACCTGAACATCCATGACTTGCAGCTGTTGAACAGCTTCGCGCGCGCGTTCGCGGATCTTGTCAGCTAGCCCAAATATCGCAAGAACCTGACTATTGTCTAGTAGTGCAATCGCGCTTTCTCCACGCGCTTCAATTTTCTCTAATCCTGCTTGCAACTCAGTAGGAAACATCAAACCCAGTTCTTCTGCCCACTCTGAACGCCCGACTCGATAGCTTTTACCGTTAACAACACCTTCTATTCCTTTGCCTGTCACCGATTGAAACTCACTTCCTTTCGGAAGTTTCACTTGCTGATTGTTTGCTTCCTCCACGACTGCCTGTGCTAGCGGATGTTCCGATAGCGATTCTAAAGCGGCGGCGATCGCAAGTGCTTCTAAGTCACTGATATCTTGAGCATAAATTCGCTGTACTCCAAACTGTCCTTCAGTCAAAGTGCCTGTTTTATCAAAAGCAATTGTTTTAATATTCCTCGCTCGCTCGAAGGCTTCTCGATTCCGTACTAAAATACCATTCTTAGCAGACATTGATGTTGCATTAACCATAACCAGAGGAATTGCCAGACCCAAAGCGTGAGGACAGGTGATGACTAATACTGTTACGCTGCGATTGATTGCAAAAGTTGGATCTGGATTTAGCATCAGCCAAATAACTAACGTCAAGGTACCAATTGCAATTGCAATCAAGGTTAACCAGTAAGCAATTTGGTCTGCAAGTGCTTGAAACCGCCCTCGCGAAGATTGCGCCTCCTCAACCAAACGCATCACCTGGCTAAGTGTTGTTTGCTCGCCTGTTCGCGTCACTACTACAGTCAATGCGCCTTCTCCATTTACGGCTCCTGCTACGACTTCATCACCAGCCTGTTTAGTAACAGGACGCGATTCGCCTGTGAGAAATGCTTCGTTAACACTTGACACGCCTTCTTTTACTTCACCATCAATCGGTATTTGTTCCCCAGGGCGGATCAAAATTTGCTCTCCTTGTGCCAATTCACCTACAGATACATCCTCAATCTGACCATTTACTAGTCGGTGTGCAACAGAAGGCACTAAATCTGCTAAATGTTCCAAAGCACGGCTTGCTCCCTGCACTGAAACCAATTCAATCCAATGACCAAGCAACATTACATCTACTAGGGTTGCGAGTTCCCAGTAAAAAGGCTCTCCACGTAGCCCTAAAGAGACTGCCAAACTGTAGACATAAGCAACTGTAATTGCTAAGGCTATTAGGGTCATCATCCCTATTTTGCTTTGAAATTCGCGTAAGGCTCCTTGAAGGAATACCCAGCCTCCATAGAAATAAATCGCTGTTCCCAAAATAGGACTGACTAAGTTCACGCCAAGAAACTGAATGGCAGTGTAGCCAAACCATTCTTGAAACAAAGGTGAAAAGTAGAGGATCGGCAAAGTCAGGAAAAGGCAAATAAAAAAGCGCCATTTAAACATCTCAGGGCTATGTCCAGCGTGCTTGTTGTGCGCTCTATCTTTACTATGCGATGATGATTCGGCTTGATTGTGCCCGTGTTGGTCGTGACGATCAAGTGTTGTTCGTTGCGGATGATCCTGATGTTTGTGATGCCCGTCCTCTTGCTGCATTGGTTCTGCTCCCCTATTCTGCAATAGAAAGTAATCTCATTTTGTTAAGGCAATTGGCTCTAGGGATAGTTTCGCAAAAGTTTATGAAATTAGGATGAAATGTTCAGAAAGAGTAGCTAAAACAACTTTTATACTTATGTATGAAGGTCGAGGATCAAACGAGTATAAGTTAGCTTGATTACTGGCACATCTAGATATTGTATTTATACTTCATGATTATCAGAATATTAATTATTTGTAGTCTTCAACCTTGACTACTCTGATTGAAGTAGAACTAATTACTTGAAGTAATTCGCAAACTCAAGGCAATCACGCTTAGAAACAATAATCCCATTGCACCTGCTAAAGGATTACGATCAATGCCTGTTACCCAAGGTGGTACTTGCTGGGAATAGCGCACTAATTCTGCCACATTGATAATGTAGTAACCCCAGACTAAACCAGCGTGCAATCCAATTGCTGAACCCAAATGACCTTGGCTAACTTGTCTTGCCCAACCTAAAGTTAAGCCCAAAAGTAACAATCCTGGAAAACTGGGCAATGTTCGTAAAACTTCTCCCCAAGGCTTAATAAAATGCAACGTTGCATAAATACTGCTACTAATCCATAAAGCAACTTTGAAACCATAATCCCATTGCAACTCATCAACTAGCCAGCCCCGAAATAATAACTCCTCGGCAAATCCTACGCCTAATGCTACTCCTAACCCTTCAAGTATGATTTTGGGTAGGAATTGCGTTGAGGACTGCCAGGTTAACCAACTCAATAAACCCTCCAAGATAAATAAGCACAAAAGACTTGTGACTCCAATGCCTACTCCTTTTAACAACTCCAACGCATTGCGGCGGGTGCCGCTTACCCCGTGACTTGCAAGCGGATGAACTTGTCGATGAACTTTTTGCCCCCAAAGTTGCAGTAGAAAAATAAACTCGCCATACAACGCAAGCATTGTGACTATGCTTGTCAAGTTACTTGTACCCCAGACCCAATAGATCGGAACTGCGATAGGTAGCCACAATAGGAGTAGAATAACGACAAAAACTCCTAATCTTACCCCCGCTGGATAGCGGGCAAGCGTAGAAAAAGTCTGGTAAAGTTTAGCCATTAAAGCATTTCTGGCTTGAGGATTTGGAGACTATCTCTCAGTAGTGAGAGGGCGTTCAAGAAAATGAGTGCAGCAACGAGTAAACTGGCAACGACATCTGCCCATAGCCACTTGAAGTAAAGCAATGCCAATGCGGCTAAAATTAAGCTTACTGAACTAGCTGCATCGGCGATCGCGTGTAAAAACACTCCACGCACATTTAGATTATGGTGACTTTCTTGATAAAGCAAGCTGGCATTTATCCCGCTGACCACAAATCCTAATGCTGCCATGACCAACATAGGTAAACCAGCGCTGAGTTCTGGTGGTTGTGTTTGTCTCATGATGCCCCAGAGGAGTAAAGCCGCAACTTCAATTAGGATTATGCTATTAAGGAGTGCTGCCCAAGCTTCGATTTGCTGAGGAGCGATCGCTATATTATTTTGAGATGAATACTGCGTTAGTCGAGCTGCACCCAAAGCGATGACAATTGACAGCACATCAACTAGCATATGTCCTGAAATAGCAATTAGAGACAAACTATGAACCAAAAGTCCAGTTGCTAACTCCACTAGAAAAAAGATACTCCGCAACCCCAGAACAATCCACAAAAGATGAATTGGTTGCATTCTTCGCCCATGTTGAGATGCCACCGAATTGATTTGTTGATAGTAGTAATTTTTGGCTTGTGTCATAAGCTTCTATTGCACTTGGAATTGGCGCAAGATTGTTTCAACATTCTGCGCAGCTTCCTTCTTGCCTTGACTTTGATAAAGATTGCGTGCTTGAGTAAAGGCAGCGATCGCTTCTTGAAGACGTCCCCGTGCTTGCAAAGCAACTCCCAAATGGTAGTATGAATTAGCATCTTCCGGTACTAACGCAATCACCTGGCGATGTGCTACTAGCGCCATCAAGTAATTCTGCTGTTCTAACAGAATATCTGCGATCGCCTTGCGTGCTTCCATCAAGTTGGGTTGAATGTCAACGGCTTGTTGATACGCTCGCAGCGCCTCGTCAAGATTACCTTTCAACTGGAGAATTTTGCCGATTTGTAACCGGATTTTACTGTTATTCCGATCGAGCTGTGCAGCCCGCTCGAACGCGGCGATTGCCTCTGTCATCCGTTGCTGATTCAACCAGGCAATTCCCAAATCTAACTGAATTGTACTGTCTTGTGGCGCGATCTGCGCTGCTTGCTGGAGGCTGGCAATTGCCTCTGAATACCGCTTTTGCTGAAGTAGAAGCGTTCCCATTAGATGATACGCGATCGTGTTTGTGGGTGCTAATTCTGTCACGCGCTGAAGCACCTGCAATGCTGCGTTGTCATCGCGTTGACGTAGCAGTACGATACCTAACCCTAAATAAGCGTTGACGTTATTTGCTGCAAGAGCAATACTGCGACGGTAGGCAGATGCGGCTGCGGGATTATCTCCCAATTTTGCTAGCGAATATGCTAGGGCGTAGTGAAAATTGGCGTTATCCCGATCCAATTTAATTGCCTGCTGTAACGCATTCGATGCTTCTCGAAAGTTACTTTGAACAGCTTGGATATAACCAATCGCAGAAAAGATTTGCGGATTTTTTGGATCTAATTCAACTGCGTGTTGATAAAGCGATAACGCTTTGGTGAAATTTCTTTCTTGAACAAGCTTTCGCCCTTGTTGCAAAAGCTCGTTGAGTTCCTGATTAACTTCAACTTTATTGCGCAATTGATTTGCGGCGTGTGCTTGAACAACTTGCGGGTTAGCTACGATCAAACTACTGGCGATCGCTAGCACAATGATTGATTGTATTTTATCGATAATTGTTCGTTTCATAAGAACTCATCTTGCTTGCATTTGTGGATGAGAGCGGATCTGCTAGCAATCAGTTTCATGACTGTAGTGACTCCGAATTTTTGAAGTTGCGCGGTCCCTGGTAGCCCGATAATTTAGCTAATTCCTCTAAGGTTTGCACGCCAGTCACGGTCTGACCATTAATCGACCATGTGGGAAATCCTTGAACGTTAGCAGCTTGACACCGCTGTGGTTGCGGATTGATGCCACTAGGGTCGCACTCAATATAGGAAATATATTGAACGGCTTCTTGTCCAAATAGCTGCTTTTGGTCGTGGCAGTGAGGACACCAAAATGCACCGTACATGATTGCTTTGACTTTTGCTAAATGCTTTGCTAAAGCAATTTCTGCCTCTCCCGAAGTTGTCGTAATTGTGTAACCTCCCGGTGAAGGTTGTGTAGGATTAGATTCAGCGATCGCTGGGTTATTAATGTTTGCATAAACTCCCAAAGTACCTACAACTACAAGTATTGCGACTAAACCTCCAGCAAACAGTGGTAGTCCAATGTCCTGCCAATCACGTCCCAGCAAAGCTAAAACAAATAAGCTCAACGAAAGAATTGCTGAGGCAATGCAATAGATACACGGCGCTTGGATCTCAAACGTCAACAGATACATCAGATAGATACTGAACACCAGCATGGCAGTGCCGCCGAGAAATAGCATTAGCCCTGTCCAAGCCTCGATTTGAGCGCGGATCTGATTTCGTGACGAACTAACGAGTAGCGGCGCGATCGCTAAGACAATCATACTGGTGTAGGCAAGAAAACCAAATAAAGCTAGCGGTTGACCAAACACGGTCGCGTAGGGACTCGAAAGTACAATGTCACAGCCTTTTGTCGGACAAGCCGCTGCATCACCAGTGAGTTTTGTGTAAGTTAAATATGCTGTGACTACAGCCCCAAGCGTAGCGATACCTGCAATTAAGGGACGCGACCAGCGATGCATCCAGGGAATTGACTGTTTACGAGGCATAGTATTTTTTGTGTCGAAAGAAGAAAGCTTGATGAATTTAAGTGACTTAACGAATAACTCTAGTTGCGTTGAGAATTGCTAAAAGTGCGACACCGACATCCGCAAATACCGCTTCCCAAAGTGTTGCTACGCCAAACATTCCTAGTACGATAAATAAACCTTTAACTGCCATTGCTAAGATAATGTTCTGTAGTACGATTTTGCGGGTTTTTCTAGCCACCTGAATAGCTTGAGCAACCTTGGAGGGTGCATCAGTCATAATCACGACATCCGCTGTTTCAATGGCAGCATCGGAACCGAGTCCACCCATCGCTATGCCAATATCAGCTCTAGCAATGACAGGAGCATCATTAATACCGTCACCTACAAATGCTACTTTGCCTCTGCCCGAACGACTGAGTAGCTCTTCGATCTCTTCTACTTTGCCTTCCGGTAGCAATTCAGCCTTGTAAGAATCTAGTCCCAAACGCGTGGCTATGCCTTGAGCAACGGCTTTGTTGTCGCCTGTGAGCATAACTGTTTGCGCAACTCCAACCCGCTTGAGGTCTTGAATGGCTTGAACCGCATCCTCTTTGATTTCATCTGCAATTAAGATGTAGCCTGCATAGCGCCCATCAATCGCAAGATGAACGACAGTTCCTTCTACATTGCAAGTATCGCGATCAATATTTTCTCGATGCAGGAGACGGTCATTTCCTGCCAGCACCGTTTGATTGCTCACGTTAGCTCGGATGCCATGACCCGCAATTTCTTCGTAATTTGTCACATCTGCATCATCGATGGGTTGACCGTAAGCCTCTCGAATCGATTGTGCAACCGGATGATTGGAGTGAAATTCAGCTTTAGCTGCTAACGTTAGTAATTCTGCTTCGGAAAAGCCATTTTTAGTGACAATTTGAGTAACTTTGAACACGCCTTTGGTTAAGGTTCCGGTCTTATCAAAAACAACCGTTTTAACATCTGTGAGCGCATCTAAAAACGTCGAGCCTTTGACTAAAATACCTCGTTTAGCAGCTCCGCCAACACCACCAAAATAGCCTAATGGAATACTAATCACTAGCCCACAAGGACAGGAGATGACGAGCAGAATTAGGGCACGATAAACCCATTCTTCGTGAGTTGCACCAGGAATGAATAGAGGTGGCAAGAGGGCAACTGCCAGCGACAGAACAACTACAATTGGTGTGTAGTAGCGGGCAAAACGAGTGATAAATTTCTCCGTTGCTGCTTTCTTACTGGTCGCATTTTCGACCAAATCGAGAATCTTGGCGATCGACGATTCACCAAACAGTTTCGTAACTCGAACAGTCAGTAACCCCGTCCGGTTAATCATCCCTGCTAAAACTATTTCTCCGGTTTTTACCGTGCGGGGAACAGCTTCTCCCGTTAAAGCTGAGGTATCAAGCTGCGAATTACCCTCTAAAACTTCACCATCCAGAGGAATTTTTTCTCCTGGCTTAACCAGAATTATATCTTCCACCCTGACTGTTTCTGGAGAAACAACTTTGACTGTATCATTGGCTTTGAGATTGGCAGTATCAGGGCGAACTTCTAACAGTGCTTTGATAGAGCGGCGCGATCGCCCGACAGAGTATTCTTGAAATAGTTCTCCAACCCGAAAGAACAGCATGACGGCGACGGCTTCGGGGAGTTGGTGAATGGCGATCGCGCCCAAAGTCGCAATGGTCATTAAAAAGTTTTCGTCAAACACTTGCCCGCGTAAAATATTACGTCCAGCCGCCTTCAATACAGTCCAACCACTTACTAGGTAAGCAGGGATGAATACCGCATATTCTCCCAAACTATAAGGTGTGTTGTGCAAAGACTCCTCAAAAATCACTCCTCCAGCTAAAAGAGCCACAACTAAAAGCACAGGAACAATTTCTGCCTTGAGATTAAACTCACCCGTGCCATGACTATGCCCGCGATTGTGCTCATGGTCGTGTGTCTCAGAGTGAGGCTTCGGTGTGGGAGTGATAACGGTATAACCCAAAGCAGTGATGCGATCGCGAAGGGTTGTTTCATTCACCTGCTGCGGATTATAGGAGACCCGTAACTTGCCAGTAACAAAATTGACAGATGCTTCTGTAACACCTGACAATTTTTCGAGGGATGTCGAAATTTTATCGACACAGGAGGGACAATCCATGCCCCCCACTATGATATCCATCGTTCGGCTTAATGCGGGCTGCTCAACTGCTACGGTATATCCCAACCTCACCACTCGATTTCTGATGTCTGCCTCAGTCACCTTTTGCGGGTTGTAGGAGACTGTCAAACGTTCAGTTGCAGCGCTCACAGATACTTCAACTACACCTGCTAAGCGTTCCAAGGCTATTTCAATTTTTACCGCACAGCTTGCACAGTCCATGCCGCCGATCTGCATCTGCTGAGTTTTAAGCGACGGAATTTGATTCATAGGGATTTCATTACGCAGTTACAGAGGAACTTTTCTGAACTTTAACACGAATTCTGAAATATATGAATATATCTTCATATATTTCAGGTGTTAGAATGAGAATCATTTACCCACACTGAGCCTGCACCCTGCTTTTAGCTGCTAACTTTAACCCCTATGAGCAAATTGTCACCAAAATCGCAGTCTTCTCAGAATAATGAAGATATGCCCAGTTGCGACGCTCATCTCGTTCATCTTGAGCAGGTGCGTCAGGTACAACCAGAAATTATGCCTGTAGACAAGGCGCAACAGATGGCAGAGTTTTTTAATGCATTGGCCGATCCAAATCGTTTGCGACTGATGTCTGCGTTAGCGAATCGAGAACTATGTGTCTGTGATTTAGCGGCTGCTGTGAAGGTAAGCGAGTCTGCGGTATCACATCAATTACGAATTTTGCGATCGCAACACCTGGTGAAATATCGCAGGGAAGGACGTAATGTCTATTACAGTCTGGCCGACCAGCATATCATCAGCCTTTATCAGGAGGTTTCAGAGCATCTACAAGAGCAAAATTCTTGACAAACAAGAGAATTCTTCAAATTTTGCTTCAATCGTGCCTAAATGTTCTATGGTTTGTAATCACCATTTCTAAAGTAAAAATGCTCCCTTGTCCTACTAGACTTTCAACACTGAGATGGGCTTGATGTTTTTGGGCAATTGCCAGTGCAATCGCCAACCCCAATCCTGTTCCTCCAGTTTTGCGAGAGCGGTCTCCATCAACACGATAAAAGCGATCAAAAATTTGCGTTTGTTCAGCTAGCGGAATCCCAATCCCTGTGTCTTTTACCGCAATTACGGCAGTGCGATCACGCACTGTGAGACTCGCGCTCACCTGTCCTCCACTAGGTGTGTACTGAATGGCATTGGCAATTAAATTTGACACTAAGCGGTAAAGCTGCGATTCGTTACCCAGGATGTAGATCTCGAAATCAGGAATTTGGCTGGTTAGGTGAATATCTGATGCCGTTGCAAGCTCTAAAAACTCTTCGGTCAAATCGTTGATGAGGTCATTCAAACAACAGGGTTGAAAGGGCTTTAATGACGAATCTTGTTCAAGACTAGTCAAAAAGAGTAAATCTGCGATCAAATGACTCAAGCGTCGTCCTTGCCGTTCAACAGTATGCAGCATAATTTGGATATTTTGTTGATTTGATTGGGGAACTCGCAAAATGGCTTCTATAGTTGCCAGTAAGCTAGCAAGAGGCGATCGCAACTCATGAGCAGCATTGGCGGTAAACTGTTGTTGTTGCTGATAGGACTGGTAAATGGGCTGCATTGCCAAGCCTGAGAGCCGCCAACTTGAAATAACCACCAAACCCAGCGCAATAGGGAATCCAATAATAAATGTCCATTGCATTCGCCTGGTTTCAGCATCGAAGGGTGCTAAAGTACGTCCAATTTGCAGATAGCCCCAGGATGGATGATTAGTTGTTTGAGCCGCCTGATGTCTCGCATTAGCACTGTGCAAAATTGTCGTGAATTGGCGATAGCGAGTCCTATCAGTAGTGCGAAACGTTTGCCACGGAGCAGGGTTGAAAGTTTGAGGAAGTGGCAGCGGTTGATTAGGTGAAAAAGCAAGTAGTTTGCCGTGATGATCGAACAAGCGAATGTAGTAGGTACTCCGATCGCTGATGCCGATTGTATGGCGCTGAATCAAGGTGGAACTGATATTACAAAATTGACCTACTAAACATAATTCGGGAAAAATTCGCTGTAAAACAACTGCCGGATCTTCTGAAGCAGATAGCCTGGGTTCCAGACTGTCATGCAGCGTTCCAGCGATCGACTCAATTTCTCGTTCTAGTGCTGCCCAGTTTGCTTGAACGAGCGCTCGGTACATCCCGAACCAAGACAGGCTTAAAATTATCCCCATGACAAGCGCATACCAGAGTGCCAAACGGGCACGACTGCGGCGAAAAAGCTGGTGGCTGTTCATAGCGGCTGTTCACAAGGCTGTGTTGAATCGATAGCCCTGACCCGGAATGGTTTCGATCGGGCAGTTGCAACCATAGCTGGCTAACTTGCGTCGCAATAACCGCATTTGTGCTGCAACCACATTGCTGATCGGTTCTTCTTCTAGATCCCAGAGTTGATGCCGAATTTTGCTACCTGAAATGATGCGATTAGGATTTTGCATCAGATAGGCGAGGATTTGAAATTCCTTGACGGTTAAAGGAATCGCTTGAGGAGGCTGAGCTAGTTCGCTGCACAGGGCATTATTGGCATAATCTAGCGTGAATGCACCAATACTGAGGTTTTGGGGTTGAAGTTGAGGCGATCGCCGCTGAAGTGCCCGCAACCGTGCCAGCAGTTCTTCCATCACAAATGGCTTGACCAAGTAATCATCGGCTCCAGCATCGAGTCCGGCGATCCGGTTTTCAGGTTGTCCCAGGGCGGTGAGCATCAGCACGGGTAAGGGGTTTTGGTGCATTCTGAGCCGCTGGCATAACTCTAGCCCTGATAGCTCTGGTAGCAGCCAATCGACGATCGCCACCGTGTAATCTGTCCACTGGCTTTCAAGACAATGCCATGCCTGAGAGCCGTCTGGCACCCAATCTACTACGTATTTTTCGCTCACTAAGATTTGCTTAATGGCTAGTCCCAAATCCGCTTCGTCTTCTACTAGCAAAACTCGCATAGCCCCAATGAAATTAACCACAAGCTTGATTTTACAGAAATCGCTGCCATTTCACCTGATTTTCATCTGCTCTTTGGCAGACTATGGAAGATTTTGGTTTAGCCCCGCGTCTTTGTGAGGAAGTATTATGAAATCCGCTCTATTTATTAGTTCCATTATTGCTGTTGGTTTGGCTATCAGTGTACCTAGCGTTGGGTTTGCTCACGTTGGGCATGGCGATGAATTTCAGGCAGAGGGCGGTGTTCAGCGCGTGCAAGTCAATGCTGAAACCGATCAGATGTTGGGTATTATGGTTACGCCAATTGAGCCAGCCGCAGATGGTAGCGCCGCTGTTATGGTGCCTATCACAGCATTGGTCGATGCTAACGGTAAGCAACTCGTCTTCGTGCAGTATGAGAATTTTTATGAGCCTGTTCCCATCACAACTGGCGCAACTCAGGGCGACCTGATCGAGGTAACTCAAGGATTGTCAGTTGGGGAAAAACTTGTCACTGAAGGAAGTTTGTCGCTCTATGCAGAATCGCGCAAAACTCAAACTGCCAATGCAGCCGCCAGTCCAACCGCAATCGCCTCTCCCCAAACTAGTACAGCCCATGCTCAGGCAGATGCTCAAGGAATCCCTCATAGCCACGATGATGCTGGTAATCTCGTCTCACAGTCTAGTGAAACGACTCCGCAACCGAGCGGATTCCCGATAGGGATTGTAGCCGCAGCCGGTGGTGGAGCAGCGCTGTTGGTAGGGGCGATCGCCTTTATGAGTGGCGGTCGCAAAAAGAAGAACATCTTTTCTAACAAGAAAGGGGGCTTCTAATTTAAGATGTTTAACTCGATTCTAAATCAGACGCTCAAAAACTCGATAGCTCAGCGGTGGTTCATCGTCGTCTGTGCCATTTTAGTGACAGTCTGGGGAGTCTTCAGTGCCACCCAAATGCCGCTAGATGTGTTTCCCGAATTCGCCCCACCCCAAGTCGATATTCACACCGAAGCGACTGGACTCGCTCCAGAGGAAGTAGAGTCGCAAATTACTGTACCGATTGAAAGTGCGGTGAATGGCTTGCCAGGTGTGACAACTGTGCGATCGTCCTCCAAGGTGGGGCTGTCGATGGTGCAAGTGGTGTTTGACCAGGATGCCGATATTTACCAAGCGCGGCAAGCCGTGACAGAACGGCTGCAACAGGTGACAAATCAGCTTCCTGAAGGTGTGCATTCGCCAGAGATTTCACCCCTAGCATCGCCATTGGGCACCATTTTGCAATATGCCTTCACTGTCAATGGACAGGGAAAAACGTCGCTGATGGATCTGCGTCGTTTAGTCGATAGTACGCTCAGCAATCAAATTTTGTCCGTGCCAGGAGTCACCGATGTCACAATCTACGGTGGAGATGAGCGTCAAGAACAGGTACTAGTTGATCCAGAAAAGCTGCGATCGCGCAATGTTTCCCTCACCGAAGTTACCAATGCAGCTAGAGGCGCAAACTCTAATGCCCCAGGCGGTTTTCTGATTGGCGGTGGTCAAGAACTGTTGGTGCGCGGCATTGGGCAGGTGAAATCGATCGCCGATCTGCAAGAATCTGTCGTGAAAGTTCAGGATAGCAAGCCAGTTTTTCTTAAAGATGTGGCGGTAGTCAAAACCGGAGCAGCCCTGAAGCGAGGAGATGCCAGCTTTAATGGGCAGCCTGCGGTGGTACTGATGATTAATAAACAGCCCGATGTCGATACACCTACTGTCACCAAAGCCGTGGAAGCAGTGATGCAATCGTTGCAGCCGAATTTTCCCCCTGATGTGCAAATAGCGCAAACGTTTCGCCAGTCTAATTTTATTGATTCTGCTATTGGCAATGTCAGCGGCTCTCTGATTGAAGGCATCATTATCGTTTCGGTGATTATGTTGCTATTTTTGATGAATTGGCGCACAGCGGTAATTACCCTGAGCGCAATTCCGCTGTCCTTGTTAATCGGGTTGATGTTTATGAAAGCCTTTGGTTTAGGCATCAATACCATGACGCTGGGTGGGTTAGTGGTTGCTATTGGATCGGTAGTAGATGATTCGATCGTCGATATGGAAAACTGCTATCGCGGACTCCGAACCAATCAGGCACAGGGCAATCCCAAGCACCCGTTCCAGGTTGTGTATGACACGTCTGTGGAAGTGCGGCTGGCAGTGATTTTTTCTACAGTGATTATCGTTGTCGTGTTTGCGCCAATCTTCAGTTTGACTGGCGTAGAAGGGCGGATTTTTGCGCCGATGGGATTAGCATATTTGCTCTCGATCGCGGCTTCTACACTGGTCGCCATGACCCTTTCCCCTGCCCTTTGTGCCATTCTGCTGGCGAATCAAACCCTGCCTCAGCAAGGCACATTCATTTCACGATGGGCAGAACGGCTGTATCGTCCCCTGCTGAATCTGTCGCTGCGATCGCCCCAAATTATTCTAGGTTTGGCGCTGGCTGCATTGGTTGCTGCTTTTGCGATCATTCCCTCTTTGGGACGGGTGTTTCTGCCAGAATTCCAGGAAAAATCGATGGTCAACTCGATGGTGTTGTTCCCCGGCGTCTCGCTGGATATGACTAATCGGGCAGGCACCGCGCTTTCCAATTCACTTAAGGATAATCCCTTGTATGAGTGGGTGCAGGTGCGAGCAGGACGCACTCCTGGTGACGCAGATGGGGCAGGTGTCAATATGGCACACGTCGATGTGGAACTCAGCGACCTGGCGATGCAAGACCGAGAAGCCAGCGTGAAACAACTGCGTGAAGCGTTCCTCAAATTGCCTGGTGTTGCACCTAACATTGGCGGGTTTATTTCCCACCGCATGGATGAAGTGCTGTCTGGGGTAAGAAGCGCGATCGCCGTGAAAATCTTTGGTCCAGACCTGACCGAACTGCGACGGATCGGCGAACAGGTGCGGGATATCATCCAGCCCATTGGTGGAGTTGTAGACTTACAGCTTGAACCCCAACTGCCGATCCGTCAGGTGCAAATCCAATACAATCGCGCAGCAGCAGCTACTTATGGCTTGAGTATGGAGCAATTATCAGGCGTAGTGGAAACTGCTCTCAATGGACGCGTGGTGTCACAAGTGGCAGAGAACCAGCAACTGATCGATATTTCTGTTGCACTGGCAGAGAATGCTCGCAATAATTTAGATGCCATTCGCGCCATTCCCCTCTTTACTCCCACCGGGCAAACCATTTCGTTGAGTACCGTCGCCACTGTAGATTACGGTATGGGAGCCAATGTGGTGAATCGGGAAGATGTGTCGCGGTTGATTGTTGTTTCAGCAAACGTGGCGGAACGCGATCTGGGCAGCGTGGTGAGCGATATTCAAGCTCAAATTCGGCAAAAAGTGCAGTTGCCCAATGGCTATTTTATCCAGTACGGCGGACAGTTTGAATCGGAACAACGTGCTAGCAATAACTTGCTAGTATTTAGTATCCTAGCTGCGATCGCCATTGCGGTACTGATGTTCTTCTCGGTGAAGTCACTCTCTGCCACAATCGCCATTATGATTAATCTACCGTTGGCGCTGGTGGGTGGCATTGTTTCCATCGCCTTGACTGGCGGTGTAATTTCGATCGCATCCTTGATCGGATTCATCACCTTATTCGGCGTTGCCGTCCGAAATGGCTTGTTATTGGTAGACAACTACAACAACAAGTTTGCTCAAGGGATGCACCTCCAAGATGTCATTGTCAACGGCTCTCTGGAGCGAGTAAACGCTATTCTAATGACGGCGCTCACTTCCGCACTGGGGATGCTGCCGTTAGCGATCGCCAGTGGAGCCGGAAACGAAATTCTGCAACCCTTAGCAATTGTGGTGCTAGGCGGTTTGTTTACCTCTACAGCGCTGACTTTGTTGGTTATTCCTGCTGTCTACGCGAAGTTTGGCAAACGCTTGATGCCCAAACAAAAATCAGTCGCAGTTGAAACAAGTTTTCCGGTGAATGCGGAGCCACAACCGTCTGCCAGTTCGGTTTTATAAAGTTTCTAAAAGCTGATTAGGGGCGCGATTCGTTTACCAATATGAGATGCGATCGCACCCCTGCTTAATACCTTTTAGCTTTTCTGGGTTGACCACTGCAAAGATTGACTGGATCTGCTCATTTGTAATATCAAAGCTAAAAACGCTATGGAGCTTTTCATTGACGAGATTGATGATTCCAGGCTGTCCATTAATTGTGACAATTTGAGGAACCATTGTAGGGGTTAATTGGCTGCGTCGAATTGCTAATAAAAATCGAGCTACCTTTATACAACCATGTAGCGGTTTCTGGGCTGCAATTGTCTTGCCTCCTCCATCTGACCAGAAAGTTATGTCTTCTGCCATCAACGTAATGAGCGACTGCAAATCCCCTTGATTCCAATAGTCAAGAAACCGTTCTAGCAGGATATTATTCGCATGAGAATCTAGACTGATCGCTGGTCTGCGTAGGACAAGGTGGTGATTAGCGCGATGTACAATTTGACGGCAATTTGAAACACTTCTACCAACAGTTTTGGCAATATCATCGTAACTGTAATCGAACACTTCGCGTAAGAGAAATACTGCTCTTTCCGTAGGAGATAAACATTCAAGCAGCATTAAAAACGCAAAGGAAAGAGATTCTGCTAATTCCGCACTATCCTTCGTACACAACTCCGTTACTAAAGGTTCAGGTAGCCAAGCTCCTACATACTGTTCTCGCTTCACACGGGCAGAACGATGGTGATCAATACACAATCGAGTCACAATTTTTGATAGAAATGCCTTGGGAGATTTCACTATGGTTTCGGTATTCTGCCAGCGTATCCAAGCTTCTTGCACAATGTCTTCAGCATCACTGACGCTGCCTAACATCCTATAGGCGATTGCAAACAGAAGCGACCTGTATTGATTGAAAATCTTTAATTGGCTCATAAGGCGCTACCAGTTTGCTGCTAAATTCATCAGTTGTGTATGTGCGTTTTCGATGTGTTGCTGTCGCTCGTTAGGCATAAACTGATGAGGTACAGCGACAACTGTAGTATCCTCAATACCGATGAACCTTAGAATAGAGCACACATAGGTTTCACAAAAATTCAGATGTCCCAATGGCGTACCAGGCGAAAAATTGCCTGCACTTGGCGTAATTATCAAGGCTTTCTTGCCTGTCGCTAAGCCTGCAAAGGTATGATTGATGGGATCGAAAGTAAAGGTGCGATTGACTCGCACAATATTATCTAAATATGTCTTGAAAGTAGAAGGTATGCTGAAGTTATACATCGGCACACCTAGCAGCAACCGATCTGCCCACAGCAATTCCTCAATCAGTTGCTCAGACTCTTTCAGCGATTCAGTCATGGCAGGTGAGCGATCTTCTGGTTGAGTGTAATTTGCCGTTGTCCATAGTTGTGTAGGGTGAGCAGGAGGATGGCTACCAATATCCCGCCGTTGATGATGTGCTTGCGGATGCGTTACTTGCCATGCATGAATAAAGTTATCACTGAGGGTACGAGAAACAGATTTTTCTAGCCGAGCGCTGGATTGAACTTCGAGTAGGTTCATCAGAGGGTTTCATTTTAGATATCTACCTTTAAAGGACGAAACACTACCTTGTGTTGTGACATCATCCTCTAATGCTATTGCGTGATGTTCTTGCTTCTAAATTGTTGAAGGAGTTGGGCAAACAGTACCGAATCAATTTCACAGTCGATTGCCCTTATCCCCTGACCTTTCTGGCTAATTGAGGGAGGTTGAACACCCTGTTCAAAACAATCGGTTAACAAAGCAACTAAGTGACTTAATCCAGTAAATTGAAGCTGAGTAGACAAAAAAACTTCCGTTACTCTTATCGGAGGCAAGTTCGTTCCATTCGCACAGTACAGGGTCGGCGGCTCCGCATTTAATCGAATCATGCAATAGATGGTGGTGTTGCTGTCATTTAGAATGGCGATCGGCAGTAAATTAATCAAACACTTACCAAGCTTGAGATGACGATGCCCTGCCAGGGCATATTCCAAGGGCAAAAACTTTGCGACAATGAGCCGCCCTTCAAATAGTAGATGGACTTCGTTCTCTCGCCCTGCTAATTCACCGTGCCATTTCCCTTTGAGTCGCAGAAATTTTTCAGCTAAATTCAATTTTTCTGAAGTGCCAGAAAGCCCATTGTGCCATTGATATAAATCGTGAATATCTTGGGGCAGTGCCCATGAGAATGCAGCGATTTGCTTCTTAATGTCATCGGCTGTTAATCCAGGCTGTAGACGACTGGCAATTTTAGGAGCTGTTTGACTTAACACTGTGTCAAAGCGGACGAATGTGTCAATCATTTCAATCATGGTGATCGCTCCTAGCTAGAGATAGGCTTACATAATCAAGACGAGAGAGAAGCTTTTTTTGTGACAAGACTTGGTTTGTCAGATTAAGCAATCCTAAATATTCCTTTCGCTAGTAGAGATGACTTCTGTGTGTAGCTTAAGAGTAATCATTTACTTTTACTCTCAAAAACCGTAAAGTCATCGTTAGGGCTTCACGGAGCTAGCCCGTTCCACAACACCGCGATCGCATCAGAAATAGCACGATCAGTATCAATGGGTTGATGAGCACCAATGGTTTCAGACAAAACTAAATTGTGTAAGTGCGAAAGTAAAACTGTTGCTGTTACCGCAGCATTATCTGTATAGATTCGCCCTAGATTTAACTCAGCAGTCAAATATTCTGTTAACTCATTTCCGATTTGCATCGCAGGCATCGTATGATGTTGCAAAAAAGTTTGCATATTAAAGGATGGATGACTGATGAGAGATAAAAAGACTGGCATCACCTCACGGAAGTAGGAAACAATCTGCAAGCTAATTAATTTGAGGTTTGTCGTTACTTGTTTCTTACCAGGTTGAACGTTGAACATTACCTCAAGTTGCGCTTCTGGCAGCACCATCGCGGCAAAGAACAGCTCCTCTTTCGTACCAAATCGCTGGAAAATAACGGCTTCAGAGATCCCTACCATTTTAGCAAGCGTCCGTGTCGAAGCTTTCGCTCCTTCTTTGATGAAGAGCGATCGCGCCACAGCAAGAATTTCTTCATCTGTGATGGTTTTATTGCGAGGCATTGAGTTTACAGCGAGTTTTAGACTGTTCAAGTAAGTTTTTGCACAATGTTTGTATTCTCCTTTTCACAAAAGGATGCCGTGTTCTCGGCGAATTTCAAGAATGGATTGTTCCTTAAGTTTGGAGAGATTCTCAACAGCTAGCTTCTTTTTCATACGTAAGCTCTTGAAGATGATACCAATGATACGGCGGAAATGGAAGGTTGGTATCATATGGTGCAACTAGGTTAAATTCTATATTTTACGCCATTTTTGTGACTGAAGGATAAAAAATACAAATCAACTATTTTGCCTAGTTTAATCCCTTTTAGGCAATGTTTTTATAATCCAAGACGTAGCTATAATGCTTTGAGTTATATGTTTTGATATGTACCCACTTCTGTTTTGGGCAATGTTTTTTTGATAGATGCGATCAAGAAAAACATTTATGTAACAAAACAATAGCTCTCTAAAACAATTCTTTAAAGTAAACAACAACAACTTGACCACGAAAATCTTACATCGTAGAATCAACTCCACAAGCTTTTCTACAAAATAAACAACTTCTACAAAGAAGCTTGATGTGTAAAGCAGGGTTGATTCCAATGCAGAGAAGAAAAATTTTAATTGCAGCCAAAACTTATCCATCAATAAGTACGAAGTACAAAGAGACAGTTTGTACTGCAGGGATTTTATTAGACGATAACGAAAAGCCTTTGCAGTGGATTCGGATTTATCCAATTCGTTCTCGTGAGTTAGAAGTAGATCAGCGCTTTCCTAAATGGGGAATCATTAGTGCTGAGATTGAGAAAAATGATAAAGACTATAGAGAAGAAAGCTTTCGGATTAATGATAGCTCAATAGAATTAGTTAGAGCTTGTTTTTAAACAATTATGAATTGTTCTGTTTAAGCTTCGCTAAGCGACGCAACAT
This sequence comes from Chroococcidiopsis sp. TS-821, assembly GCF_002939305.1. Classification (NCBI taxonomy): domain Bacteria; kingdom Bacillati; phylum Cyanobacteriota; class Cyanophyceae; order Chroococcidiopsidales; family Chroococcidiopsidaceae; genus Chroococcidiopsis; species Chroococcidiopsis sp. TS-821. The sequence goes on from NZ_MVDI01000006.1 coordinate 150,274, forward strand.
GCTGGGAATCATTGTAACATTGCTCGAACAGGTATTATCTATCAACTCATAATTATCTACCTGCCATTAACAGCAAAAATGAGTATATTTTTCAATTTTAAACTAGCTATTCCCCCTCAATCCGAGAACTAATTTAAAAAGAGATATTTTACAACCTTAAAGTCACGGATCTTGGCTCAATGCCTACTAGTTTAAATCAATAGTAGCTCAAAATACTTCTTAGGTGTTGGAATCAATAAAATAATCTGCCATTTCCTCTATTATAGGTAGCGCTTAGTACTAGTAGACTTAACCTTGGTTCTAGAGTGTTCACTTTCCTATACTGTCCACCTAGTTTTTATAGGCATATAGTGCAGATTAGAATTGAGAAGAGAATACATTAGTAAATCTCCTAAACCTTTAGATATTGACATGATTTTAAGTGAATGTTAGAAATATAGAAACTGTAATAAATTCTATATTAGTTAAACTAGCTGTCAAGTTAACTATAAATAGTTTTTATGCGCTACAAATGACCTTTCAAAAACTTTATAAAGTAAGTTATTAGTTAACGTAACCTTTTCAAATATACTAACTAAGCTATTGATTTAACAGTTTTTAACTGTTTCTTAAACCATGGCTAATAACCAAGAGATTGTTAAAGAAGTATTAGATTTAGAAAATAATTCTAGACTTGTTAAAACTGCACACTTTAATGCTGCTCAAACAAAACAGAATCTACATAAAATAATAGGCTTATCGATTATTATAGTTAATATCATAATATTTTCTCCTTTACTCGATTTAATTACACCTAAATATTCGGCAGTTAGCATAAAGCTTTTAGCTATTATTGGAGCATCGTTAGCAGGAATCCAAACACTTTTTAATTTTCAAAAAGAGGCAGATATGCACCTAAGTGCTGGAAATATATATGCAAGTATTTATCATAGAATTGGAATGCTTCTAGCTAAATACCGAGACGGTATATTGACTCCAGCTAATTTTGTTGAAGAGTCTGAAACATTGCAACAAGAGTACCTCAAAGCAAATAAAAGCTTTGAATTATGTATTCCATCCAACAAAGATTACGAATGTGCAAGAAACTCACTTAAAAAACGTAGTTAGTAGTAGTTATATTTTTAATTTGACTTGGTATTATCGCTGTAATTAAGCATAAAAGCATCAAGTATGCTGCCATATAATGTTTTTACATTGCTAGAAACCGGAACTGTGTAAACTTTTGTGTGTTTGAATGGATGGTAACTAAAGCTAGTCATATCAGGTCTTCCAACGACTCAATTGCTTAATGAAACTTTCTCTAGCATTACGTCTGTTAAGTGTTGAATACTTATAACTTATTTACAAACCACTTTATACTCACCTCGTTTGACATACTTTTTGCCCTTACTGGCTAACAGCATCGGATTAAACAAGGTTTTGGTACTTTGTAGAAAGTACTAATAAGGTTTTGGTACTTTGTAGAAAGTACTAATGAAGTAAAACATTTGTTTAAAGGGAGTATTGACGATTTAGCTATAGATAAAATATCGGGGTGTAGTTTATATTTTAGAGAGCGCAGGATTTTTGGAATCTGATTGCTGTATTGACTGCACAGCAACAGTTTTAGCGACAGGTTGCTCCTGGTGACACCAACCTTCTATTTAGGCGAGTTTGGAGGAATGGGCGATCACAGTAAAGAATATCAGTCTCTGAAAGCCAACTATAGCAACGGTTTTAAACCGTTTAGCACTTATTGCAGCTTCTTTAGCCTTACGCCAATACGGGTGAATTCCCCCTTGCAAAGAGCGCCTACTTATATGTACACTTAAATGTAAGCTTTTGTGTAAACTTTTTGTTTGACACCATTATAGTAATGAGCCTTAACTCATGAGTAAACTCTCTAAACCGCCTCTATTTATGGTGCTGTGTCAAGTGAACTTTGTCACAGTGCTTAAGATGGCAAATTTCATTCAGGACATCCAAGAAAGTCTTCGCAAGAAAGGCTTTCCCATCTATGAAGAGGAGATAATTCAGGAGTTTATTATCGCCAAAAGCCAAATACACCCAGAAGTAGCTGAAAAGAAACGGTGGGTTTTTAGTGATATCAAAAGAAAGCAATGCGTCATCCTATCAACCGACTCGGTTGTGTTGGAAACTATTTGTTATGAGGAACTTGAAACTTTTATCAAAACTTTTGAGGGGGTGCTTGAAACAATTCAAGTTACAGCAAGTCCTGAATTTGCCGTAAGAATTGGACTACGATACATTGATATTATTAAGAGCGATCAATCTGCTTCTCTAAATGAACTAATCCAAGAAGGACTTCGTGGTTTTGCCTTTGATCGAGTTTCTGGGCTTTCAAAACCAGAATCAACTTCCTTAACAAAAACTGAAACACCTATTGGTGGCATTCTTGTTGTGCGTACAATGTTTAATTCTGATAATGTCGTACTTCCTCAAGATCTGGCGACGTCTAAGCTCAAGTTTGATTTACCAGAAACTAATGATAATTCGATTACATTAGATATTGATCACTTTGCCGAACTTAACATCGACTTTAAGTCTGATGAAGTGCTTCAGACAATCAGAAAATTGCATACCTATACTAGCGAAGCATTTAAAGTTGCTGTCACACCTAAAGCACTTGAACAGTGGAAGTGAAATAATTTTCAAGGAGAAAAATGGCTTGTATCAGTTCCGAATACCTATTAAACAGTTCATATACTCCTACGGGAAGCGATCGAGGAATTCCCGTTCCACCCTCTGAGGATTCTCTCTCTTTGGATACTTTGGATGTCATTAAATCTGACAATACCAAATATTTTACTAAGAATTCTTTTATTACTAAGTCTTTTAGGACTGGCGAGAGGCTTAATTTTCTTTATCATATAGTGTCTACTCGTTTAAAAGAGCAAAATTGTTTTAAACATGTACCATTACAGAGACAAAGAGTCTGTTCTACCGATATAGAACTGCTTTCCTTCCAAGAGCAACTTACAGCTATTAAACAAAACCTTTCACTTACTAACAGCGAACTTGCTAAAGTACTCGATGTTTCTCGTACAACACTTTATAAATGGATGGAAGGCATAGAACCACATGATACAAATAGAGAAAGAGTTTACACTTTCTATCAGCTTGCTTGTTACTGGAGAGATCTTTCAGCAAATCCTCTTGGCATCTATGTCAAGCAAAGAAATCAACAAGGGTATTCGCTCTTTCATCTAATGTCCCAGAAATCTGTACCCGTGAATGACGTAAAGGAACTCATGGCTATTGTGGCTCTTAGGCGTGAGCGGGAGCGTACTTCTCAGTCTCTATATGAAATGCGAAGAGACAAATTAAAAAAGGAAGTGAAGTAGAGATTTAGCAGAGTATGAAACTTTCTGCCGAGGATGCTTCAGATATTAAAGATCGTGGTTGGCGACAAGGAGCATTCCTTTCTCCAGAACTCGTTAACAAAGTTAAAATCAGCAATAATATTGCCCGCGATTCATTAGAACATCTCATGATCCTTTCTCATGATTGTGATGTTACTAACCCGAAGTTTGAGGCGGAGCCAACAGTCGAGCTTATAGGTGCAATAGTTGATGAAAAGGATGGCAACAAGCAGCACGGTAAATCACCAAGAGTCTATCAATTTGAGTATAGTGGTGAATATTACACTTTGAATATTCATCAACGTTATTTTGTTAGTAGGCAAATTCTTTGTCATGAAGATCCCCATTTTCAGCTAAATCCTAGAGAGTGCGAAAAGATTCAAAGGTGGACAGCTCGACGGTATTTTCGTCAAGGATTTCCTGATGAATTTAACCGCAGAATTCAACCTCTGTTTGATCGCGGTAAAATACGTAAGCTTATGAAGAAGCACGGCGATCTGTTTTACGGCATCTACATAGATATTGGCGACCACGTTGAAATGGAACCAGATGAAGCATATGAAATTACCATTTGGGCTGTGATGGATGATGCATCGTTTGATGATGAACAGAAGAAAAAGCAGGGAGATGATGTTTTTCAAACCCTTTTAAAGGAAATAGGAACCCTAAAGGAACACAAAATATTTTTAAGAGAAGGTGAGAATGTTCTCAAGGCAGCGTATGAGGTAACACTTTCTGATATGGATCTGCTTAAACGTTGGGATTTTGACGATCTAAGTTTCAAGGGTGATAACATTAATCATCTACAGCATCCTTATTAATTATTAAATAGCTACGTGTATACCTAAATATAGGGTTCGTACGATATGGTACAGCCTATCTCTGAACCATTATTTTATAAAGGATACAGAGTTCGAGTTCCAAATTTAAGCAATTGCTTTAATATAAGTTACACAAATATTTCTTTAAAGTCGCTTCATAGGAAAAAAACATTTATAAAATTATATCTAAGTGAGCGCTATTACTTGAGAATCAGATGGCTGTATTGATTGCACAGTAAGGGTTACATCGACAGGTTGCACTTGGTGACACGAACCTTCGATCTACGCCGATACGTGGAAGGCAGAAAAACCATGTGCTTAGCAATTTGAGGTGCCTAATGCTAGACAAGACAATGCGGTGCTGTTGGGTAGCGACTGTGCGATGCATCTCGCCAATGTCTGCTGTTGTGGCAAAGAGCATCCAGACATGTGCAGCAATTTCATCTTCCAGAGAAGTACGCAGTTAAACAAGATATGTACAGTATCATGCTGGTCAAATATGTGTAGGACTTCTGCTGGCAATTTGTCTGCCATGTTGCCCTCTTGCTCTAATGCACGTAATTCCTGAATTGCTCTGCTTAGAGCTATTGAATCATCAAAACATTTATTCATTTTATGCTTCTATACAGAACGACATTTTAAAGATCAACAAAACGATCCTACAATGGCTTGCTTATGTAAGCAAGTGCTTACTCATTTATAAGCTACATCTAAATTGCTGTCTTTGCCAAAGCCCCAATCTGCTAAACAGCCAAATGAAACTTCTCTAAGGAATTTTCATTATTGAGAGTTACTCTTGGAGCCAACCCTCGAATCCCTGTCTCTACAAACAAGATTTTTTTTCTAATCATGTTCATAATCATAATGATGCTGTAATCCAGAGTAGGCATGGGCATGACGAAGTGAGCTGTGTTGATGGGGATGCCTGTGAGGTTCTGTTACTAAAATGCTGGGATGATGCTCATGTCGGTGATGTTCATCGTGAGTATGTTCGTGCTCATGCCAATAGCTTTTATGGACGTACTTCTGTTCTTTCGGCGAAAGAGTCAGTTGAATCATCACGAGAAGAACTAAACCAATCAAACTACCGTAGAGAAAAGATATATCTTCTCGATGACTACCCAACCAGCCTGCTAGAGGATAGGAAAATAACCACCATAAATGGCTCCAGGCAAACTGGGCACCATAGACTCGCCCTTGAAATTCGGTTGGGGTGCGGTCAGCAATCAACGTCTGAGCAGACACATTCACTAACGTTTGTCCTGCCCCCGCTACTAACCACAGCACTAAAAGAAATGGGAGTTTAACGTAACTGGCAGGGAGGAGCGCGGTCGTAATTAAGCTGGCTCCTAGCAAAATAATCGTTGTGCGCGTCCAATGCTGTCCTAACGATCCAACAGCAGCAGCAGCAAGAGTTGCTCCAATACCAAATGCACCCATTACCCAACCGTACTGTACACTACCTAGCTTGAGCACACCCTGTACATAGCCCACAGTATTGACTAGAATCATGGCTCCTGTCACAGAAGTCACCAGTTGCATTGCTAACGCATATCGCAAATATCGATTGGCAAATAGGCGAGTTGTTCCTGCCTGAATGTCTTGCCATGTTCGACCTGATGAGCGGTTTTGAGCGGCTGCTTGTTCAACTCGCAGTTGGCCAGGCAATGTGATAATTAAAATCGCAGCGATTAGAAATGTGAAGGCATCTAGAAAAAAGACTTGCCTTGCTCCAACAAAGGCTGCGATCGCGCCTGCAATTCCTGGACCCAGAACGCCCAGGAGTTGAAAGGTAGCACTAGAAAGGGCGATCGCCTGGGGATAGTCCTCTTGCCCTGTCACTAGCGGAATCGTTGCTTGATAGGTTGGCGTGAAGAATGCGTAAAAGACATTTAAAGCAAAGACGATTGCATAAATCTGCCAAACTGCATTCACAAATGGCAGTAAGCTGACGATTCCCATCCGTGCCAAGTGAGTTGTCACAAGGATAGTTTTGCGATCAAGGCGATCGGCAAGCACCCCAGCAAATGGCGACAACAGAACAAAGGCAGTAACTCGTAAAGTCAAGGCTCCTGACAGCACAACGGCTGAATTATTGCCAGCCTCCTCAAATGCCAGCAATGCTAACCCTAACCAGGTGAGCGCATCCCCTAGTAAATTGGTCACTTGTGCTGTATATAGACGAGCAAAAATTGGGTTTCGGAGACTCCGGAGCAGTTGGAAGGTCTGCATAATTCTGGTTTGTAAAATTTTAGAAGTATGCCCCCAGGGGGGATATGCTGTATTTACTAAACTAGCAAAAATTTTAGTAAGACTTTATGAAGCATTATGGTTCTTAATGGTTTTCGTTTGGCAAATCCAACATTGCTCAATTACAATGCAAATCAGAGGTTTAGAGCTTTGAGAAATTAACGAGATGTGAGGCGATCGCTCCCTATTTTGCTATCGAAGAAAAACTTGGGTTTGTATTGCTGTTGGAGTAAGTCAACGCAGCATTTCCAAAGCCGCCCAAAGCGGTCAACTGCACGATCGAGCCATTGCTATATTAAATTGCTATATTAAACAGACCTCCTCCATCAGGTGCATTGCCTGTTAGAAGCCAGTCCCATGCTCATGAAATTTCTGTGTTTTAGCTCTTAAGGGGAGGGTTTATTCCTGTCCATTCGGTTAGGTTTGATGGAAGATGGTTTCCACGCCAACGCCGAACGCCAACGCTCTGAATGACGTGGAACTAAAATCCGCACGTCAGGGTCGGGTAGCCCAATCTCGGCTTCTTTGAGTGCCGCCACGATCGCTTGTCTAACTTGAGAACTGGTTGCTACAAAGTCTGATCGGCAAGAGTCTGTCCAGAACCGAGCTTCAATGATAATGTCATCTTGTCCTAGCTCCTGAACTCGAACAGAGGGGGCGGGTTCTTCCAGCACGCCATTAGTTGATTGAGCAGCTTTTTGAATCACGCCGATCGCTTTTTGAAGATCGCTATCATAGCCAATAAAAAGCGCCACACTGCCTCGACGAATCGGAGCCGCCGTATTATTGATAATGCGCGAGGTAAATACTTCAGCATTGGGCACCAGTACCACCCGACCATCATAGGTGCGAAGTTGCGTTGCTCTTAGATCAATCCGTTCGACTTTACCTTCTGTTTCCCCCACGATAATTTGATCGCCTAACTCAAACGGACGCAATACCAGAATCAAAAGACCGCTAATGAAATTAGAGAGAATGTCTTTAAGTGCAAACCCCAGTGCCAAACTGGTCAACCCTAAACCTGTGGCAACTGCTTGCGGGTCAAACCCAAAGGCATCGAGTGCCACGATGAAGCCTAAGATCCAAACCGCATAGTAAGCGACCTGCTTAATCAAATTCTCAATGGTGAGGTCTTCCACAATGCGACGAAAGATGATCCGCATCAACCAACGAACGAAGGTAGCGATCGCCCAAAACAATCCAATCACCAACAGAGCAGCGAGAGCGCGTGGAATAATCACAATGGCAGATTCAATCAGTCGTCCAAAAGCTGTTTCGATCGATGCTTGGACTTCTGCGATAAAGCGTCCTCCTGGAGAAAGGCGGCGTTCGCTGGCGCGTTTTAAGGCTGTGTCAATCGCTTGTGACCACTGCGTCGCCAGCACACTCACCGTTGTTAGGTTATCTTGAGCATCGGTTTCTGTCACCGTCACTACTGGCACACCGGCGATCATAATTACACGATCAGTATTATTTGCGTTCGTAGGTTCAATCCGAGGTGGTGCAATTGCCTCAGGATTTTCCAACAAGCGATTCATGCGACGCTCAATTTGCCGGACGCGTAGTGTTGCATCCAATTTTCCAACTTCCCCTACTCGGAATACTGCTTGTCCGTCCAGACGCACCGTTACTTGTTCTGCCTGAGCAACAGCACTAGGAAGGAATAGCAGAATCACCAGCACGGTGGCAACCGATCGCAGCAATAATCGTTTTGCAGAGGCGTTCACAAGGCTTCTGATACTGGTATGAATCAATTACGCTCCTTGTTAAACAAGCGATGACTTAGTAAGGAGAAAAATGCGTAGGAGTGACTAACACTTTATCCACGCGATTGCCATCCATATCCACTACTTCAAAGCGTAGTCCTTGCCATTCAAAATGGTCGGCAGAGGTAGGAATACGACCCAGATGGGCAATTATAAAACCACCTAGGGTCTGGTAATGTCCTCTTCTAATTCCAGGTAAATCATCAAGACTCAACACTTGTTGGAACTCCTCAATCGACAACATACCATCTAATAGCCATGAACCATCGTCACGCCGAATTGCCTGGGGTTCATCCTGTTCTCCAGCGGATGGAATATCCCCTACAATCGCCTCCAAAATATCGTTCAGTGTAACTAATCCTTGCACTACATCATATTCATCTACCACTAGCGCCATGTGCATTTCTGTTTGCTTAAACATCTCCAGCACCTTCAGCGCCCACAAACTTTCAGGGATAAATAACGGTCGCTGTAAGAAGTTCGTTAAATTAGTTGAGGGTTCTGCGGTACGATGAACGTACAAATCCTTAATCAGTACAATACCCAGAACTTCATCTAAGCTACCTTGACATACGGGAAAACGAGAGTGAATACTGCTGGCAATCTTTTGATGATTTTGCTCGAACGACTCTTTCAAATCTAGCCAGACAATCCGGCTGCGCGGTGTCATAATAGCGCTGACGGGCAAATCATCTAGGCGAAATACTCGCTCTACAATATCTTGCTCTGCTGGCTTAAAGGTGCCGATCTCGGTGCCCTGACGGATGAGCAGCCGGATTTCATCCTCGGTAACTGGCGGCTCCTCAGAGGCGCGAACTCCTAATAATTTTACAACGGCTTGGGTGGAAACGCTTAATACACGTACAATCGGTGCAGTCACTTTAGATAACAATTGCATCGGTTGAGCCACTTTGGAGGCGATGCCTTCTGGATTGTTCAAAGCTACCTCTTTGGGTACCAATTCGCCAATCACTAGCGACAAATACGTGATACAGATCACTACAATGCCAAATGCCAGCGCATCGCTGTAGGGAACAAGCACAGGAACTAAACGTAAAGCTTCTGCCAATTTTTCGGCGATTGTAGCTCCACCAAATGCTCCTGCCAGAATACCCACCAGCGTGATGCCAATTTGTACCGTTGCGAGAAAGCGGCTGGGTGAGTTGGCTAGCTTTAAGGCGGCACGTGCTCCCGATTTTCCTTGACTAACCTGCTGTTGCAAGCGAGCTTTTCGGGCAGAGACAATGGCGATTTCCGACATGGCAAACACACCATTGCCAATAATGAGCAGCAGAATGAGCAGAATTTCCAAGACTATACCTGTCATGAGCGATCGCCTGGGTTAGCCAACACCCCGCATTAGAAGCCGTTGTGGTAAATTGTGCCTCTATCACAAGTTAGGATTTTTGTTTTTTGTCCTATATTCTTTGTTTTTTGCCTTTTGTAATGAACTAAATCGCGTGCTAAGGAGAATGAATTTGCGGCAGTAGTTCAGTGATGTGCGGGCATTCTGTAAATAATCAGCAGACAAGCACCAGCCCAAAGGAAGATGGTGCGGTGGGGTTTAGGAAAGTGGATCAGCTTAGTCATTTTTATCGCTTCTCTCTACATCATTTGGCAGATTCGACAGATTCTGCTGCTGATTTTTGCCACTGTCGTCTTAGTAACTGCCCTAAATTTACTGGTTCGCATATTGTAGATAATAGGTATCAAAAAACGGAGCATTGCGATCCAACACTTGGTAAAATATCCTAGGGAAGGACGTAATGTTTATTACAGTCGGGTTAATCATCATAGTTATTAGCCTTTATCAAAAGCTTTCAAAGCATTTGAAAGAGGTGAAGGATGAAAAAGCAGAATAGATTATGTGCAAAAGCTTGGCTTTACTGTGTTAGCAATTTGTGGACTAAGGCAATTGCGTTTTGTAGCATTCCGTTGGCAGAGGGCAATGCTGGTCGTGCATATACCAAAGCGATCGCTTCTTATCTTCCTATTAAAAGGGAGTTTCTAAATCCTACTCGTCTTCCTAAGGTTGGGCTAATTCTTTCAGTTATAACGCAAGGTGGGGGATGAATGAGTTCTTGACAGTGCTGGCATTTGCTGCATTACCTGCACTCGGCAACTTTGCGGGTGGGATACTAGCAGAATTTATTATTGCGTCTGATCGCGCTCTTAGTTTGGCACTTCATGCTGCAACAGGAGTTGTGGTAGCGGTTATCTCCCTCGAACTGATTCCAGCATCTCTCCGAGTGGATGCACCCTTGATGACCGTCATCTCCTTTGTGGCAGGTGGTCTTTTCTTCATTGTGGTGGATCAGGTTACGCAACTAGTTAAAACTCGGTTTGGCAGCGGTGATATAGATGTTGGAGCCTCGATAATTTTTCTAGGAGTGGCGGTGGATCTATTTACCGATGGGGTGATGATTGGGACAGGTTCAACTATAGCCACTGAGTTAGGGTTACTTCTCGCATTAGGTCAGGTTCCAGCAGATGTGCCGGAAGGACTTGCTACCATTATTGCCTTTAAGCGACAAGGTGTCCCTCGTCGCAGACGGTTCCAAATTGCGGCTGCTTTTGCGATTCCAATCTTCTTAGGAGCAACCATCGGCTATTGGTTGATACGTGGACAATCTGAGCTAGTTAAAATGGCACTGTTGACCTTTACGGCCGGAATACTCACGACCTTGGTTGTGGAGGAAATTATCCCAGAAGCCCATCAAGACGGTGAAGCCCGATTTGCAACGCTGCTCTTTTTAGGTGGCTTTGCGCTGTTTGGGCTGTTGTCGGCATTTCTGGGGTAACTCAGCCTTTGAAGTTAAAAAACATTGAGTACCCAAAAGAGCATTACACTCAAGTAGACCAAAAGGACACTGTCGAGGGTGAATACCTGCCAACGCTCAATAAGCTGTAGTGAGAATCAACGGAATTGCAAAGATATTGGAACCCAGCATCATCCCCAGACCAATGTCTGAAAGACCTCGAATGCACTGGTCGTATTGATGCCAATTTCTGGGGTAGCGGCAGCAATCTCGACAAAGGCTGCTCCGGCAACTTCAGTTAGCCCCTACTGCCGCCGCAGTTTTTTGAGAGGTTTTGCTAATCGTTCTACTCCCCAATGGGCTACCCAGACAACCTAGTAGGAGAACAATTTCCAAAGGAATACTGTCACTATTGTCTTCAACAGAAAATTGACCTGGGTTGAGCATCTCCTGATTTATGCAAATTTCCATCGTTCTGGAGAGGGAAAAGGGCATTATCAGTGACAATAGTTCAGCAGTCTGCATCTTGAACTATTGCAATATGAGTACGATCAATTCATTGTTTCTATTCGTTCTGCCTGGTTTGTGTGAAATCGGAGGTGGCTATTTAGTTTGGTTATGGTTGCGTGAAGGTAAAAGGCTGTGGTTGGTGCTATGTGGGGCTGCTTTGCTAACAACTTATGGCTTTGTTGCAACCTTTCAACCCGCAAATTTTGGTCGGGCTTATGCTGCTTACGGTGGAGTTTTCATCATCCTCTCCATCCCCAGAGGATGGAGAATCGACAATGTTGTACCTGATCGCCTGGATTGAGTCGGAGCCGCCATTGTCTTCGTAGGCGTATTAGTGATGATGTACGCCCCTAGGATTTGACTTGAGTGATGTGAGGCTTGAACACTACCACCAACAACCACCGCGACCGCCACGATTACCACCATGACAATCGCCATGATTGGTTCTTTGAGGTAGGTTGGCTCAATGCAGTAATAGGAGCAAATACTATCAGCGACAGGACAAATGCGCTTAAAACTAGATGATGATACATACAAACCTCCTTTTTGAGGATCTACTGATACCAGTCTTGATACCATTGCTGCATCTGGTTAATTTCAGCCGTTTGAGTATCAATAATGTTTTGTGCTAGTTCTCGGATTTCTGGGCGATCGCTATTGGCTAACACCATTTGCGCCATCATGACACCTATCTAATGATGAGGAATCATTTCTTCGATAAAGGCGCGGTCAAAGTCGGCAACATTTTGCAGCGCTATTGTATTGCCTAGCATAGTTTTCATACCCATACAACCCATGCCAGGTTGCTAACCAGACTCAGCCATCCATTGTCCACTGTGTCGGCGTTATATGCCGATGCCAGGTTTACATTTGTTCAATATCGAGGGCTTGAGTGTCTTTAATGAACTGAGCAAGGGTGCGAATTTCAGAAAGCTGCGATCGCTCTAATGCCAGGTCTGCCATTGTGTTCGCGCCTTCATGATGGGGAATCATTATCACCATAAAGTGTTGATCGGGTTGTCCTATCATGCCCCACATTCCAGGAATAGTTTGAGAGGATAGGGTCGATAAAGGATTAAAATGGGCTTGAGAAACCTGGGGAAGTGGCTTGACAGTTAGCAACAGAGCTAAGGTTGTTACCGCATCACCTGTCAGAAGCCCAATCAATGTGTAGAGTACAGGTTTACGATTGATAAGTTTTACCTATCGACGATCGCATGGATTAGGTTTCAACCTCCGCTTGGCAATATGATGCAGATTTGGAACTCGATCTTTATCGTTCTACCTAAAGGCTATAGAAGAAAAATGAGGTTCTTATGAGGTGGCAGTTTGTTCGTGATACCTCTAAACCCTCAATGATTGCTACGAGCTTCGTAAAGTATGAGCATCCACTAGTCCACCTCGCTTACAAACTTTAATAGCTGAACTTAATTAAAGTGGGGTAAGTTGTGCAATTATGAAAGAAATATGAGAAAAAAATCATGGATTTGAGCCTCAAGCGGCGATCGCTCATCGGTGGTGGCATATTAAGTTTTGGGACATTGCTGAGTAAGCTTTTGCCCAGTAGTGCCTTTGCTCGAACTCCCACTTCTGGGGACACTAGCACACCTTTAGGTCATTCTGTGCCTGTGCATGGAGGCAGTATGACGATGGGAGACGTAGACAATTTCCGCAATGGGTTTGATCCGCAAGTTATCTTGACAGATTGGGAGGGAGGAAAAGTCTCGCAATTAACTGATGGTAGGACGTTGCGAGAGTTTGAATTATCAATTGCAGAACAGGAGGTTGAGATTGCTCCTGGAGTGGTTTATCCTGCCTGGACGTACAATGGGCGCGTTCCGGGTCCAACGCTGCGAGTCACGGAAGGCGATCGCGTCCGGATTCGCTTCAAAAATCCAGGTGTTCATCCACACACGCTACATTTTCACGGCATTCATTCAGCACGGCAAGACGGTGTTCCTGGCACGCTTGAAGCATTTCCTGAACAGGAAGTGGTTTATGAGTTTGATGCCAAACCCTTTGGCTGTCACCTCTATCATTGTCACTCTGCTCCGTTCAAACGACACCTGCACAAAGGACTCTACGGCGCGTTTATTATCGACCCTGATCCTAAACAACATCCTGACCAACAAGAAAAAGCCCAGTCTCGGTTACTCGGTAGTCCGCAGAACGCCAAGTGGCAAGAGTTTCTCATGGTGATGAACGCATTTGACACCAATTTTGACGAGGAGAACGAATTCTATGCGGTCAATACGATTCCGCATGAGTTTATGAAACGCCCGATTCAGATTGAGCGCGATCGCCCAGTACGAGTGTATTTGATCAATGTCACTGAGTTTGACCCGATCAATTCCTTCCATCTCCACGGAAACTTTTTTGATTACTACGACCACGGAACCACGTTAATACCAACGTTGCGAACGGTTGATACTATCATGCAATGCCAAGCCCAGCGAGGCATTTTGGAGTTTACATTTCAGAAGCATGAACTGGGCATTTATATGTTCCACGCTCACCAGTCAGAATTTTTGGAACTCGGTTGGATGAGTGCATTTGAGGTGGTGGCATGAGAAAGACATTGCTTTGGATCATCTTGCCGCTCGTTGCACTGGCGCTCGCGATCGGAGTATTTCTTTCTAGCAATCCACTTGAACCATTAGGAGTTTCAGCCCCTCCAATTGAGAAGCTTACAGTAGAGCGAACTTTGCTAGGCGATCAAGGTATCTCTTTATTAGTGAGAGCCAGCGGCTCAGAACCGATGCAAATTGCCCAAATTCAGGTTGACGGAGCCTACTGGCAATTTACCCAAACGCCACCTGGAGAATTACCCCGATTGCAAACGGCTTGGATCAAATTGCCTTACCCCTGGGTGCTCGATGAGGCGCATCACATTCGGTTCATCACCGATACGGGAATCGGGTTTGATCATGAGATTGCTGTTGCCGTACCAACGCCCCAATTTTCGTTGATTCGCATTTTGGCGTATGCGCTGCTGGGGTTATATATAGGAGTCATGCCTGTAACTCTAGGAATGCTGTTCTACCCAGCTTTAAAACAATTAGGCGGACAGGGAATGAAGTTCATTTTGGCACTGACCGTTGGCATGCTGGCATTTCTTCTCGTAGACACATTGGAGGAAGGATTAGAACTTGCAACGAAGTCAGCAAGTGCTTTCTCTGCTAGTGCGCTTGTTTGGCTTGTTGCTATCACCTCGTTTCTTGCGATTTTGGCGATTGGCAGACAAGGTGGCAAATCTCCAGAAGGGAAGGCACTTGCAAGTTATTTGGCATTGGGAATTGGCTGGCATAATTTGGGAGAGGGATTGGCAGTTGGCACTGCTTTTGCAGCTGGAGAAGCAGCACTTGGTTCACTGCTCGTCGTTGGGTTCACCCTGCATAACATTACAGAGGGAATCGGAATTGCTGCGCCTCTGGTTGATGCACGCCCTAAATTCACGACGTTCCTCAGTTTAATTGCCTTAGCAGGACTGCCCGCTGTTATTGGCGCTTGGATTGGAGCCTTTACCTTTTCACCTCACTGGGCAGCAGTTTTCTTAGGCATTGGAGTCGGAGCAATCTTGCAAGTGATGGTGGAGGTTGGAGCATACTTGATACGCACTGCTCATCGATCAGGTAGTAACTGGCTCTCTACTGTCAGTCTAATTGGATTTAGTTTAGGTTTAGCCATCATGTATGGAACTGCACTTCTCGTCAATTTCTAATGTATGAATCGCCGCGCTTTCTTTAGATGGATAGGACTGGGATGGCTAACCAGCACATTGCTACCGATTCTGGTAGCCTGTGGCTTCAAACGCATTGCTGCCAATTCACGATCGGATGGCTTTGTGGTAGTTGGCAACGTGTCTGAGTTAGATCAATCCGCAGGCAAACTGCAAGTCCAAGTCGGTAATACTCGACTCATCGTAGTGGGTAGTGCTTCTCACCCCCAGACAATTGTGGCACTCAATCCCACCTGTCCCCACGCTGGATGCATTGTGAAGTGGGAAGATAATCAGAGCCAGTTTGTCTGCCCCTGTCATGGATCTGAATTTGATTCGCGTGGACAAGTCACTCAAGATCCAGCCACGAGAGATTTAGTAAGTTACTCCCTTAAAGTTGAAAATCAATCAATTCTTGTCAAGCTGAATTAGAATTGCTAAGTTTCACTGCATTATACTTATCTGGTAATGCGAATTCGTCTCTTTAAGAAAAGTGCCATCAATTAACCTAGGGCGGGCTACTGTTGACGTTTGGTCTAGGAAGATCGAGTTTACAGTGATTCTATTAAGGACATTCAGGTTAGATCGCACCGCATTCAGAAAGTACGCTGTTATCTCTTGGATAAATTTTCAACACTTGAGAGTTGGTCGCTGTTATAGTGGAACTGAATGGTTAGCAACTGTTGCAACCTTGATTGAAGATGGTTCTATGCAAGATTAGAACAGAGCCAAATCAAAATTCTGTGTGATAGAGGCGAAATGATTTACAGAGTCAAGCAATTTAGTATGGTTCTGATCGCCCTAATATCGATCACTGGGATTTCCCTGGGTACTCAGGAGACTCAGGCTGCTGAATCAACTCAGGCTGAAAATTTGTTCACTCAGGCTTCAACACAGTTGGAGCGGGGAAACTTTCAAGGAGCAATTCAGGATTTTAGCCAAGTGATAGAGCTTAATCCCGATTATATGGAAGCCTACTGTGAGCGTGGTCTTGCCTATGCATTTTTGGGAGACTATCAAGAAGCAATTGAGGGATTTCGTCAAGCTATTGAAATTGATCCAAACCATGTTGATGCTTACGCTCGCTGGGGGACTGCTCTGGCGAGTGTTGGAGATTTACAAGGGGCAATTGAAAAGTTTGATGAAACTCTAAGACTTGCTCCCAATTTTCTTGATGCTTACTACAACCGAGGTTTGGCTCACTACAGTCTTAATAACCATGAACAAGCTGTTGAGGATTTTACACAGGTCATCCAGCTTGAGCCAGCGCTGGCTCAAGCATACGGTCGTCGAGGTCTTGCTTACTATGCTTTGAGCAATCGTTCCGCAGCCATTTCAGATTTACAGCAAGCGGCTACTCTCTTTCAGCAGCAAGGCGATCGGGTTGGCTACCAACAAACACTTGATTTAATTCAGATTATTCAATGATAGCTAGAAAAACCAACTGACTAAGCAGTTAAAACCAGGCATTACTGAACTGATTAGTTCATCCTAACGGTATAGAGTCCTTACAAGCTTTAGGACTGCATTCTCGCGACGGTAAACCTCAATCACTTAGGGTTCATATAGAAATAACTTCACACTTTTCAGCTATAAGTTTGCCGCAGTTTTTTGGAAGTTGATGGCAGACAAGTTGGTGCATCAGTGCCAATGCCCAGAGTGCCGACAGCTTGATGAGCATCCCAATAAAGTGTTGCATCACCGATTGAATGTATTTCTCAGTTGTTTGAACGAGCACCAAGGGCGTTGTTACGTGGCATTGGGCAGCGTCAAAAGCATTTATCTAAGCTACTATTTCGACGTTGCTTCTGGGGCGAGTGTTGTTCTGCTCTCTACAGTTATTTTTGGCATTGTTCTACTTTCGACAAACTTCAAACAACGCCGAAAGCGCAAAATCTCTGATTCACATTTATTATAGAAGCTGTTCCTAATTAGATTTGTAACTTCTCATCCACAAAATCACGATCTATGTCTGAATGTATTTAGGTACAAATACTTCACTACACTTTGATTCTAAATGGGTAATGAGATAATACCACGCATTCATTCCAAGTGAATAATATCTCTCATATTGAACCAGTTGTACCGATGAATACTATACGGTAAACCTATCAACAGAATCAGGAACAGAATAGAAAGAACAATCCCTAACGGTAAACCAACTGTAAATGTTGAACCTAAAAATGTTAGAAAAAAAGTAGATGGAATCATGCCAAGCAATGTTGCAGTAGCATAAATTGGCAATGAGAGTCCTGTGATACCGGCTCCATAGCTAATCAGATCAAATGATAACACTGGAAGTAGGCGTGTGATGAAGATCACCCAACCAAGATAAACTTCCCCTCGATTTTTAGAGAAGTAGATGAGTTTCCCTGTTAGCGCATGGACAGCCGATCGCCCTAGTGTATAGCCAATAAAGTATGCCAGCAAACCACCTAAGAAACCGCCAATGACACTATAAATTCCTGCCAAAATTGGACCCCAGATCATCCCAGCCACAACCGCAAGTGGGGCACTTGGAATCGGGCTGATCACAACAGATAGCGTCAGAATACCCGTGTAAACCAGTACTCCCAGCCATCCCCAACGTTGAGTCGCTTGTTTCAGCCCTTCAGCAGAAAATAGATCAAACTCCGGTCGAATCCAGAGCCACCCGCAAATTAGTAGATACAACAGCAGGATGGTCAGGGCAATGGTATTCTGACGGTTGAGAAGGTGCTGCTTTTTTCGTCGCTTGCGCTTCATAAAAGATTAAAAGGTACTGACCATCTCGGCACTTTGGTCAACAAGCAATGTAAGCATCATGCAACGCATCGTTTCCTCACAATTACTAACTTAGTTCATTCCATGTTTTACCACCGTCCTGTGATTGGAAAACAATATTGTTCTCATTAATAGCGTAGAAAATCTGTGCATTACTGGGAGCAACAGCTAGATACAAAACTGTGCCCTCTAGTCCATTGCTGCTCCAAAGCTCCCAGGTTTGTCCATTGTCCACGCTGCGGTATAGTCCAGTATTGGCAGGAGAGACGCGATATCCAAACATCACCGTCCTGTCGCCATCTGCTTGCAGTGCTAATCCTACTATTGGAGCAGTAGCTGTGCTGGGAATGAGTGACCACGTTTTGCCCGCATCTTGACTTTCATATAGCCCGGCTTGTGTTGTCGCTACCACTCGCTCTGCATTGAGAGGATCAACTTTAAGGCTAAACGGCATTACCTCTAAACCATTTGCAGGCTGCTGTACCCAGGTTTGACCAGCATCGTGCGATACAAAGAAGCCTCGTTCTCCAGATGTGGCTAGACCGTAAATGATGTCAGGGCGGCTAGGTGCGATCGCCATTGCATGAAAATCTACTCCTGACATGGAAACTTCTTGCCAATCTACTCCTTGATTTCGGCTCACTTGAAACCCCAAGTTGCCACCTTCTGGTGGATGGCCACTGGCATAGAAGCGATTTGCGTCAGTTGGGTGAGCGATGAAACCCATGTAATCGTACCGTTCTTTTACCCAATACCATCGACCTGTCTCAGATCGCTTTAGAAGACCATTATGACTGGCAACATAGATAATTTGAAAACTATCAGGGCTGACGGTTAATCCATGAATGTGATTGTTTGCCTGCCAGTTCTCTGCTGGTTTTAGAGACGCTTCTGAAGTAGTGGGCGCTAGTAAGTTATCCGTTTGGTTGGATGGCGATTGAGATGCAGCACTGGACAAATTGCTTCTGGTAGGCTGGCTGGTACGACTAAATAACCAGGCTGCACCTCCTAAGGCTATGAAAAATACGATTGCAGGGACAGCGTAAGCTAACCATTTTGCAGCCTTTCCCTGGTTTGAATTTGACTGACTCATAATGTTCTGGTAGTTTCCTGGTTATTGCCTCATGCCCATCATGCTACTGCAAGGGGTCACTATACGGCTTATCAAAGTTTGAGGTTGGAAGTGATTGACATTCCAGACGCTTAACAGGGCAATCGCCATTCCTGCACCGACGAGGGTATCTTTGAGCCGTTGTTTTCGTCTCTCCACTTGGAACTGTTTCAACCGGATCTCCTGCACCGCTTGTTCTATGTATTTGGGCGGAATATTGGCGGCTGCTCCAGCTTGAATTAATTCCTCTAACGAGTACCCCTGCACTGCTTGGGCATATAAGCAAGCGGCACGGGCAAACACCTCTGGGGCGATCGCTTCAGGAATTCGAGAATCTGAATTGTTCATAGCACAGTCTGAATTCAGGAAATAAAGGGAAGAATGTCTGCCAAGACAAAAATTCCCTATGTGTCAAGTCCATCCTAAACTCTCCATTAAGCTATGGAGTCAGGTGGAATGACTTATATAATGTGTGAGTTACACGCGCAATTGAGCCAGTTGCTCGTCCCGATTAAGCAATTTACTGGCAGGTAACAAAGATCGTCGGTGTGATGAAGCAGATATTGAATCCTTGTCCATTTGGTTCATCATTAGAAGTATCGCAAGCGGACAGGCTGCTAGCAACAGCAGTGGTAATGCCCTCAGCGTCAGTTGCGGTACTAACACAGCAATTGCAATGCCGACGGCTACCTGCCCCACCAACACTTTCCAGTCAAAACACATGCCAAGGAAATTGACTTTTGTTTTCAGCGTGTTGCTCTTGTCAGAGATAGAGATGATCTTATTGTCCTGGCATTGGGTTCATCCTGCCCTGTCCTGAAGGGCTATTCTGCTGCCTCATCATCCCAGACATATCGTCATTGCCCATCATGTTGTGCATCATGCTCATCATAGAGTTGCACTGAGCAATCATTTGCCTCATTTGTTCTTCTGTTGGGGCTGTCTGCGTCTGATTTGTATCAGAAGGTGTTGCAGGCTGCCTTTGAGCAATAGTAGAGGTTGTTTGATTGTGCTCATGAGCGATCGCCGGAAGTACGGTTACTCCCAACATGGCTAAACCAACTACAATTCCACTGGTAATGATTCGAGTACGTTTCATAGTATTCATTCAATGTTCAATCAACAATTTGTCAACATCTCGATGACTATTGCTATGCTAGAGTCTCTAGTCGGCTATAGAGTCAAGTCATCGACAACATTTTCTTACGCGATCAATAACGTCCTAGAGTGAAATAGCTTTACTACTCTTTGATCGCTCACTTTACTTGCAACTTTCGCCAAGGAAAAAATTTGAATCATTTTTTGAGCGATGCATAGCGATCCTCCAACGCTAGGTTAGATAACAAAGGGCGTCCAGCCTGACTTTACTGTTGATGATAGCCATAAGGACTTATTGAGGTGTACTATGTCAAATTCCCGAACCGTCATCCGCTCCTTTCACTGGCTGAATTCACCCGAATGGAATGTAGCTATATTTTCATTTCTCCTGTCTTTCTTCTGGGAGGTTCAGCAAATGCCGTTCTATCAAGTCCCATCTGAGCTTTCCTGCTTTGGGATGATCAGAAATTGCACTCTGGCTACAGTAGGTGATGTTGGAATTGTGCTTACTTCCTTTTGGGTGGTTGCAGCCAGATCAAAGTCACGTCAATGGGTTCGTCAACCCAGTCTAAGGCAAATCAGCGTATTTACACTTGTAGGAGTTTTAATTACAGTTATTTTTGAAGGCCTAGCAACAAGATGGTTGGGTATTTGGACTTATGCCGATTTCATGCCAATAGTCCCAATTTTGGGTACTGGATTACTGCCACTGTTGATGTGGCTACTAATCCCACCTTTAATAATTTGGTTCGTCAAACGCCAACTTTATCATGTCAGATGAGCCATATAGTGCTCAAAAAGCCTTGACTCTATAGTTAGCTATAGAGTTTAGACTGGAAATGCAGCGGGGCATTTTGCTCCAGATTCAACGGGACTGCCATGAGAAGACTGAGCCAAAACCGATTGCCAGAGAAACTGCTCAAGATTGGAGAGCTGGCAGAGCAGAGCGATGTTGCAGTAGGAACTATTCGCTATTACGAAACATTGGGGTTGATTGAACCGACCCACAGAAGCGAAAGTGGCTACCGTTATTACACTACTGATGCGATTAAGCGCGTGCAGTTTATCAAGAAGGCGCAATCTCTCCAGTTTTCCCTGTCCGAAATTCAGCAGATTTTGGGTGTTCGACATCAAGGCGATCCAGCTTGCCCACTAGTGCGAGACCTATTAAACCGAAAAATTGCTGAGTTGGACGCGCAACTCGATCGCATCAAGACGCTTAAGGTCGAGCTAGAAATATATCGCGATCGCTGGGCAGATCGCCCGTTCGATGATCCTTACAGCCAAGAGCTTTGCAGCATGATTGAAGAAGTGGCTGGGCATGTGCTTTCTAACGATTAACATTTGACATCATCTCTTGAATAATTCTTTAACAACAAAACGAACATTTTCTAAACAGCAAAACCCTTGAGGGTTATTGAGTTCACAACCACAGCGTTTGGTTTTGATATCATCCATGATGGCGACGATCGCACTGCTCTCACCACGCTGTTGATCTCTTCATTAATTCGCTGACGGCTCCAGCCAAAACAGTAACAAACTGGAACAGTATCTCTTTGATCTTTCTGAAACACAGAGACTTTCACATCAGCCGTTGTAAATTCTTGTCCCGCTTCTGAAAAGTAGACTATTGGACACTCAGCGTGAGCACAAAAAAAATACGGCGGCTGTGGGTCTAACTGTTCCAATGCTATGGGCTGAAGCAAGCTTTTGAGCGTAATAAGTTTAACAGGCTTCCCGTTGCTACCATCATGAGGACACATCGATTTGTCAGAAGATGTGGCTATACATCTGGAGTTGCACAACAACAATCGTGCATCTTACAAATCCTGTTAATTTCCTAATCTTTGCATTGGCACTAGTGACGATAGCGCCAGTAGGAAACAATAGTCAGCCCAACCATTGCACCTAAAGTAGGCAGCAGAACATAATCGAGATAGCCAATCCACGCACTTAAACCAATCACTCCCAATCCAATGACCAAGACTGGGGTGAAGTAACAGAGTGCAATGATGACCGTTCCAGTCAGGCTAGCAATTAGGGCTGCCTTAAGTTTCACAGTTTCCTCCAAGATCACTGGTCTCGATTGATCGCTCAATTAATCCACAAACTATCCCGTTGCAATGGGTTTTAGTTGGGGTAGCAGATGCGTCAGCAAGTGAGGCTTCAATCTGCTCATATCGATTGGCTAAGTCTTGGCGAAACGCCAGCATCGCTTGAATCCGATGATCTAATTCATCGAGGTGTTGCTTCACCATACGCTTGAGATCATTACAAGGAGGCGTTCCACGGGACCTAATCTCGATCAATTGTTCGATTTCATCCAGCGATAGCCCAAACTGCTTAGCTTTTTGAATAAAGCGCAGTCGTTCTTCATCCTCTGCGGTATAAAGGCGATAGTGCGATGCGGTACGTCTGGGTGCTTTAAGCAGTCCCAGTCGTTCATAATATCGAATCGTCTGGGTAGGCAGATGCACTCGCTGACTCAACTCACCGATCAATAAACCTTCTTTCATGATTCCATTAACACTCCTTAGGTAGGAAAGAAATCGTTTCCCTCCTGCTTGCATACTCTATCGTTGTCCAATGCCAGCCGCGATTAGTGCTTCACGGGAAATCGGCTGCTGATTTTGACAACACTCTGTTAGTTTGCCATTAACCACAACTGCTGGAACCCGATGAATCCCGTATTGATTGGCTTTCTCACGGCATTTGTGGGTTGAACACCCTTCACGCAAATCCCACACCTGAATCTCGCAGCTTTCACATGCTAACGATTGCACCAATTTGACGGTTTCATCACACAGCGGGCAACCTGCTGTAAAGACTTCAACTAAACGCTTAGTCATCTCAAACTTCTCCTAAGTGCTAACCCCAGCGTAAACCTTATACCTGACTTCAATGTCAAGGGGTAACTGTAAGCGGCTGCCGTCAGTCGATAGTTATTTCATTGCCGTTTTATTTTTCTGCATTAGACATAGATATAGATATAGGAACGTTTTAGCTACTGATCTTGACTATCTAGCTGGCTAGAGTGTTTAGAGTAGTGGACAGAATGGTCAAATCATTGATTGCTCGTAATTTCAGTAAAGTTGAATCATTATGAAACTTCGTCGTCATTTTCTGGATCTTAGTGCGGCGAGTGCGGATGAACCTCAAAACGAGTCAAGCCGAACTCGCGCAACAAGCAGGAATTCACTTGCAAAGTATCGGCAAGATTGAATCAGGAAAGACAACGCGACTAAACTCCAAATCGCGTGTTGGATTAGCACGAGCGTTGCAGATTATACAAGAATATTTAGATGCGGTTTGTCAAGGAGTGCCTGTATCAGATATTGGGCAGCAGTTGAAGATTTGTCCTCAATGTGGGACGCCAGGAACTGAAGCTGAACCGATGTGTTTGCATCCTCGCTCCAAATTTTGTTTTGCTTGTGAAACACGATTGCGCGCTCCCTGTCTCAGTTGTAATGAGGCGACGTGTCCCTCAAGTTTCGCTTCTGCCCTTTATGTGGCACTACTTAAAAGTAGAACTCGGAACTGGTATGACAGAGGTCATGGCTTAAAGATTAAATTATTGTCTATTGCTGCTTTTTGGATCGCAGAATGCAATCGCGGGTGAGCAAGGCGCACGACTCGATCTTCCGAACAGACTAATCCGTCCCCTGCCCTTTCATAAAGCAAAATTGCTTCATCATTGTGAACATTAAAGTAAATAATTCCATCAATTCTTGAGTAAATATCTTCGTTCTCGTAAAAATAGCGGGACTATTTCTGAGAAAGACCTCCGTCAGCCGTTTTAGAAAGCACGTTACTGAGCCAGCCTTCATTGCCTCCGAATCACGAAGGTTAAACAGCTTTAAAGTGCAAGTATTACTTACGTCCAAATCCTTTGTTCTTAACCTTTGTACCCACAAATAACCTTTTTATGGAAGGTTCTAACATTTCTTGCATCGTTCTTGGTGGTTTTTGGTTGTTCAAAAACCAAGTTTCATCTACATCTTTAGTATTGGCAATAAGTTCTTTTTGCGCATTTGCACGTATCCTTGCATTAAATAATCTAGACCAATTAGAATCAAAAGTAGCATATTCATCCTTCAGTCCTAACGCCCCTACAAAAGCTAAGTGAGGAGTAAGCGGACAAATAAAAGCACTACCTAGTACTTTTTCTCTATGAAGTTGAAAAATGGATGGATCTTCTTCAATGATGCATGGCGTATCAGAAGTTAATAACGGTAATCCTTCAACTCTAACAATCGTGAAGGGAAGAGTTTTCGCTAGTTCTAATTGGTTTGATGCATTAATAATGAATTGAGGATGTACTTTAGTAATCCAAGAAGCGGTTAATTCCTGCAAAGATGAGTCAATTGACGGCTGTTTTTTCTTGTTCTCTCTCAATGCTTTACGACGATCAGTTCTATTGAACCCTTGTTGACGCAAATCCTGTTCTAGCTCTCGCTGTGTTCGGCTTTTCACTTCTTGATTAGTTTTTGCATTCGCATAGCTAATTACGTGAGGCAGAAGTTCCCGCCACCAAGCACTTCGTACGAACAAACCCACGATAAATTGCCGAAGCACATTGCGATCTGCCGCCGGCAGGGGCGTTTCGCCATCGTATTCCGTCAGGGGGTCGTTTGCCTCCAAACGAGGAAGGAGGGTGGCTGCGATAGTTTCATTTCTGTTCAGATAATTCTCTAATGGAGCGTGGCGTGTACCATCTAGCTCTTGCTCGGTAAAGTAATGTCCTTCTACAAAAGCATCCTTGGTCAGGCGAGGCGAACAGTCAAGGCTATCTTTGTTAAAAATCCAGATAGTAGATTTCTCGCTACAGGGATCTTTCCATTGATCTAGATAGAAATGTGGAATTTTATGATGACGCTTAGGATTTGGCACAGTTTACTTTAATGAAGATAAAATAAATAACTTAAATAGATTTGAGCGCTGCTTTAACCTTCTGCTGAAAAGCATCTTTCTTTTTGCAGCTAAATCTGCAAGTCAATGATAAAACAGCTACCAAAGTGCGTAGGCTCTATCACTGTAGTTCAATTGGTATTGCAAACACATAGAGCGATTTTTATCTACTTATCTACATTTAGCTAATCGCTGTTTCTTGAACACAACTCTTTTTTATATTCCACTAAACTCTTCACGCAATTCAGTCATACTCCAACCACTACCATACACTGAATCTTCTGGATAATCTTCTGCTAAAGACTCCAGCTTGAATTCAGATTTTGGTTGCTCTATCTCAAAATCTAATTTGTCAATGTCACTTTCAACTTCTGTTGCTTGTGCAGTTTGCACATCAGGCTTCTTAGGCTTTTCTACTGACTTCTTAGGCAGTTGGTTAACTCTAATGATTTTGCTTGAATTCATACTTAGTCTTATTTGTCGGGAAGCAAAGTTGCTTTTACTATAGCGGTAATTAGTAGTGCTCAGAGCGCACCTACGACTTCATTAGCTAGCGTTACGGCGTTTTTGCCGCTTAACTAATACAGGTCGAGGTTTTTTCTTGTGAGCTGTTTCAGTGTGAATCATACTTGGTCGGCAGCGATCGCAGTACAGAGGACGCGAACCATATGTTTCGCGTTCCACATCTTTGTTACACTGCTTGCAGATGAACTTGTACACGCGCGTATGAATTACCCGTTCGTGTGCTCTGACGGTGTATTCTCGAACATGAACTTTCTTAGATGGCATACGTTAGAAATATCACACTGCTGTACATATTATGCTAGCGACACTCCACGCTCAAGAGCGAACAATGCTTCAAAACCAACACTTCATTCATAGCCTCATTGAACTGCGCGATCGCTATCACATAATTGTGCAAGAATGTACCAGTGCGATTTCGCATGCAACTGAACAACTTAATCGTATTCATGCTTTGTTAGTGGATCAGTTAGTCGAACAACAGCAACTGACGGAAAGTCTACTTCAACTCCGAGCGCACTACCAAACACAACACGCACAACAACACTCAAAAGCCCAAAGTGCTAAAGAGCAAATTGCGCATATTAACGCACTCTTAGCAGACCAGCTCATCTTACAGCACAACGAGCTTCAGATTATCCAATCAGCACCGGACACTCCTATTCGTGGAGAAACCTCCCGCACAGAGGTATCCTCAACTGTCGAGCCGAAGCATCTTGATATTTCAAGAGATAGCGAGGTTTCTTCGCCGACGTTAGTTGATGAAGTATTAACCCAATTGCTCCATGAAAGCGAACAGCAACCGTCACAGCAAGTACCGGAACACTCAGAACAATCAGTCACTGCAAATTTTCTCCAAAAAGAGGTGGTTGGCTCAGCTTTCAATCGCCAGCAAGACGAACAACAGCACTCAGAATCTGACTCACCCATTCAATTCCCAGATCCAGAGCATTCAACTTTTTTGGAGTATCCCCAGCAATTGCCTTCTCCAAAGTTGCACAAAGCACAATCGCAATTTCTCAAAACACCACTTTTGCCACAGTATCAGCACTTGAGTAAATCTGAAGCTGTTGAACAGCTATTGCAGGAAAATGAAGGCAGTATTTTGCACTTAGATTACATTGTTCGTGCTGTGCAGGGAGAGGTTGAGCAAGAAAACCTTAAAGCAGAAAGGTTGAGAATGAATGATACTCTGCGTAAGGGAGTAGAAAAAGGACTTTGGGAGAAAGTCCCAGATTCTCCTGGTTGCTATACGATTGACCTCAAACTGATTGCATCAAACTCGGAAAATCAAGATTCTAAATCTCGCCAACAAAAACAAATAACCAAATCGAACGAGCAACTCTTAGCGCGCTATCAGAATATGAGTTTTACAGCAGCAGTGACAACGATAGTAGAAGAAAATGTTGGCGAGGTCTTGACTCCTGAAAAAGTGGCACGAGCATTATATGGGGAAATTGAAGGTAAGGCTTTGACTAAAGCTAAAGCGCAAGTTGGCAAAATCCTCTGGAATGGTGCTAAACAAGGGCGATGGAAAAGCGTTCCTGGTCAATTAGGTGCCTATACACTCCAGTTGAGTACATTGAAGTAAATCTATTTCTCAAATCGTTGCATCATCGATTGAGCACGCTTGTAATTTGCAATATTAGGCTAGCCCCTGTAGTAAAAAACTCCAGCATAAAGGGGTACAAAAATCTATTTGCCGCTTAAGGAAATCAGGACACGTTCACCAACGACATAGTAACTTTTGAGTGGGACTATACGATCATCTTTGGGTAGCCAGCATTGATGCGTCTCAAATTTCATAAGATGTCTTATTTTTAGCAAAGTTTGAGAGCTATAAAGTTGATTCAGTTTAGTCCCTAGCTGTTTATCACCCCTTAAGCTTCTTCAGTCACCTAAACTGTTTTATAGGAAGTTTCATGACTCTTTGCTCCTACCGTTAGAGGGAGTTTCCAGTTTTCTCAGTTGCTAAGCTAACTTATACTCAAAAAGATATTGCATAACTGAGTTGGGTTATGCTTTTGTCAAACCAAACTTGATATGTGAAGTCAATGAGTAGGGTAATTACGCTGTTTAATCAATCAGGGGGAGTAGGTAAAAGTACATTGACAATGAATCTAGGCTACCATTTGGCTCAACGGCAGCAGCGAGTTTTACTCGTTGATATGGACCCACAGGCATCGCTGACCGTATTTATGGGCTTGGAGCCATCAGAACTAGGCAACACAGTGTATGAAGCGATTGTTATTGGCGAACAGCTACCAATCTATAAGAACATTCATAACATGGATTTGGCTCCTGCCAACATTAACTTGAGTGGGGCAGAACTAGAATTGGTAGTAGCAGATATGCGAGATGTACGTCTAAAGGAAGCGCTAAAGCCGATTCTGAAACAATACGATTTCATTTTGATAGACTGTCCCCCCTCCCTCGGTATTCTTAGCTATATCAGCCTAGTAGCTTCAACTCATGTCTTAATTCCCATTCAGACGCAGTACAAAGCCCTAAAAGGAACAGAACTTTTGTTAAATACAATTGGTCGCGTGCGGTCTCGCGCCAATCGCAAGCTAAAAATTGCTGGTGTAATTC
This sequence comes from Chroococcidiopsis sp. TS-821, assembly GCF_002939305.1. Taxonomy (NCBI): domain Bacteria; kingdom Bacillati; phylum Cyanobacteriota; class Cyanophyceae; order Chroococcidiopsidales; family Chroococcidiopsidaceae; genus Chroococcidiopsis; species Chroococcidiopsis sp. TS-821. The sequence continues at coordinate 178,454 of NZ_MVDI01000006.1, forward strand.
CAACAATGCATGATTCTCGGACTGTACAAGGCGAAATGAGTTTACAGTCAATTCAAGAGCATTTATCCCAAATCGGGAAAATTTATCCAACCATTCCTCGGTCAGTTGCCTTTGCGGATGCTTCACAAGATCACGCACCGCTTGCCCTCTACAATGCTAAACACCCAGCGGTTAGCCTCCTCAAGCAAATTGCCAAAAATTTGGAGGTGATGTCATGAGTGTCAGAAAACAACGCTCTCAGCCCTATCAAATAAAAGGAGTCGATGCTTTGTTTGGAGAACTACCTGTAGCGGAAGTTGCAGCAGAAATTCTCCCACTTTCCCAAATTGCTCTGCCCCAGCAGCAGCCTCGTCGCTACTTTGATCCTACGGCTATGCAGGAGCTAGTAGAGTCAGTCAGGCAGCATGGGATTCTCCAACCAATGTTGGTACGTCCGCTCTTAGACGATAAGTATGAACTAGTAGCTGGAGAAAGGCGCTATCGAGCTGCTGTATCAGCGGGTCTAGAAGAAGTTCCTGTAGTTATTCGGGAGTTGACAGATAATGATGCATTGCAGCTTGCCCTGCTGGAGAACTTACAACGCGAAGATTTAAACCCAATTGAAGAAACAGAAGGCATCCTACAACTCATAGCGTTAAAACTAAATATAACATCCGAGTCGGCGATCGCTTTGCTCAATCAAGCTGCTCACCCCGAACGTAATTCTGTGGATAACGTTATCCACAGCAAGGACTGGCAGTTGGTGCAAGAGGTTTTTAACACAGTAGGAAAATTCACGCCAGAAAGCTTTCGCACCAATCGCTTACCATTGCTGAATTTACCGGATGAAGTTTTAGATGCCCTACATCTGGGGCAGATTGCCTATACTAAGGCTAGAGCAATCGCTAAAGTTAACGATTTAGGGCAGCGTCAGGCATTACTAGAGTCAGCGATCGCAGAGAACCTCTCCCTAACTCAAATCAAACAAAGAGTTGCTCAAATAATAGATTGCGGTGCAAATCAGAGCGATCGCAGTCAATCGTCATCACTCAAAAACCGTATGGATGCAGCCTATCACCTTGCTAAAAAATCAAAAATTTGGGAAAATCCTAAAAAACAGAAGCAAATAGAGAAGCTATTAGCTGAGTTAGAAAAGCTTTTTTCTCAAGATTGACATTTGTTGCTTTTCTAAAATATTTAACACAAATTGGTAAAGAGTAATATAGTCGTTGCCAAGCAAAATTTAGCTTTTCTCTAGTCTGTACCATCAAAGAAGGTTTTTGTTCGAGAATACAAAATTCGAGCACCCGAGCGTACAATCCACACCCGTCTGTACAAGCTTATCTGCCAGCAATGCAACCAACTGACAGAGAGGGATTCTGACGGTCCCCGCACTCTCTACTGCGAGATTTGTCGTCCACCATCTGGCGCGAAAGACGATTCCCCGCAAAGGAAGAAAAAAACCAGACCCGTACTCGTTACAAGAACTCAAGCTTCGCGATCAAGTAAGAGCGATCGCTCTTAGAGGCGTAGGAGGTTTACTTGCTAAATTTAGGAGTATTGTCAAATCAAGGAGTTGCTGAGGTGAAGTATTAAGGACAGCTTTCGTCTCGAGCAACATTTGTGTAGAGCCTAACTTTTCTACATAACAACAATAAAGTTAGGTTCTACACAAATGTTGCTCAAAACTACTGAGTCATTCAATACATTTATCTGCCCTGCCTAATCCAACCCCTGCCTACAAGCTCAGCAGTTTCAGCGGTGTAATAAACCTTCTGTTCGCTAAATACCACGCCTTGAAAACTGATAATCTGAAATTGCCAGCATTTGGCATTTGTATGGAACACTACGAGAATCGCTCCTCGAATGCCTACGAGCAGGTGAATTTTGGGCTGAGTCATGGGCGATCGCCAGTTTTACTGTCAAACGCGAAACTTCATCTAACGAAGGTGTAAGTACAAAACCTTTATATTATCTTAAAGCATAAAATTCTTTGTCAAACTATGAAATTTTGATAGCTCGTAACTTAGTTTTAAAGACTAAATTTAATTACAATTTCCCAAACTTAGGCGACCAAAAGCCATCTTGTCCCTCAAAAAACGCAACCTCCTGGCATTTGCCTCGCCGATTTTCTGCAATCGAACACCGTAGCATTAACTTAACTTTCTCTTCTTTCGTATAGTTGTAGCGCTCTAATAAAGCACCACAGACAGGACACGGGAGTTCTGTTAATGTCTCCGGACTGGGTCGGCGTTGGGTATAAGGCAATTCATACCTTTTCATACTTGGATTCCAAAACATGACTGTTCCACATCCAGAAGCAGAGCACTTGAGAAAATGATTGACTTTCAGTTTCTTGGACTGAGAAGGAATTTTGCTCATGGCCGCACCGCACTGGGCGCAGGAAATTTTAGTGGCTTCTGCCTGAAGTTTGGTTTTTGCCCGATCTTTGGGGTAGGAACTGTTAGCACCAAGTTGTTGGTTGGCTTTTTCAAGAGCAGGAGCAAAGTAAGTGCGATGCCAAGTTGTCAAATACATCTGCCAGTCCTGCTGACCCTGAGCGATCGCATCGAGTGTTGACTCCATTTGAGCTGTAAACTCTGGCTGAATCAAGTCTGGCAGTAGCTTTTCTAAAGCAGCGTCCAACTCCATTCCTAGAGCAGTCGGCTGAAGTTTGCCTTTGGCTACCTGCACGTAATCCCGTTCCTTCAACGTCTTAATTGTGGGGGCGTAAGTGCTGGGTCTGCCAATCCCTTTTCGCTCCATCAATTGCACGAGCTTGGGTTCGGTGTAACAGGGTAGCGGCTGGGTTTGTTTTTTGTCTGCTTGAGCTTGTTTGAGCTTGAGCGATTGTCCTTGTTGAAGGGTAGGGAGTTGGGTGTCGCTGCTAAGGTTATTCCAATAGCGGGTGTAGCCAGGAAACTCCAAGACCTGGCCCCTAGCCTCCCAGTAGGCTGAACCCGATTGTGTCACTACGCGAGTTCTACGTAAACAGGCGCTTTGGCACTGAGAAGCAACCGTTCGATTCCAAATCAAATCGTATAACTTGGCTTCTGACGCGCTCGCTTGAAACTCCAATTGTGCTGGTGTGCGATAGACATCGGTAGGACGGATTGCCTCATGTGCTTCTTGAGCGCCCGCTTTGGAGCGGTGCTGAGTGGTTTTGTTAGGTATATTGACAGGATCGTGCTGCTCCAGGTATTGACGCACGGACGCGCAAAATTCCTCTGCCAGTGCTACAGAATCGGTTCGCATGTAGGTGATGTAGCCCGCTTCATAGAGGGACTGTGCTACCTTCATGGTTTGCTCTGGGCTGAAGCGCAGCTTTGCACCGGCCGCTTGTTGGAGAGTAGAAGTCGTGAAGGCAGCTGGGGGAGATTGATGAGTTATTTTGCCTTCCACAGTCACAACTTGATGCGGGTGGGAGCGGGCGATCGCTACCAGTCGGTCTGCCTCCGCCTGACTCGTCACTCGGTCAGATTCTGGGGTTTCCTTACTTTCTTTTGCGTCATCAGGCTGCTCTTGAGAAGTGGGCTGGGTGGAGTTGAGCTTGGTTCGGTAAAAGGCTTTAAAGCCTTCTTGGTATTCTACCCATACGCTCCAGTAATCCTGGGGTGTAAAGGACTGAATTTCCTTTTCTCTCAAGCACAGCAGGTGCAGCGTGGCACTTTGCACCCGTCCCATCGACTTAGCTCCAATGTTGAGCTGCCAGACTACGTGTTTGCTGCCTTTATAACCTACCAGTTTGTCCAAGCAATCTCGCGCCCGCCCTGCAGCAATTAATGCCAGATCGAGCGATCGCGGACGAGCAATCGCTGCTTTGACCGCTTGGGATGTAATTTCGGTGTAGACAATTCGCTGAGGATTCTTCAGCCGCAACGCTTGCTGTAAGTGCCAACCAATGGTCTCTCCCTCGCGGTCGGGGTCAGTGGCAATGTAGACGGTATTAGCTTGCTTGACTGCCTGACTTAGTTCTGCCAGAATTTTCTTACCCCGTGCGCCTCTAGGTTCGTAGCGGCACTGGATAGAGTCCCCTTCCAGGTCAAAGCCCAAAGCGTCTTCTCCATCCGAAGCTAACTCCCGCACGTGACCCATACTAGCTTTGACTATCCAGTTACTGCCAAGGATTTGTTTGAGTTTTTTTAACTTACCTGGACTCTCAATAATTAAAAGATTCGTCATAGTGCTGAACCAGCATACTACTTCACAACTTGCGTGGTAGGTTGTAAATCAGGAGCGAGCGCTTCTTTTGGTTTCGCCATCTCTGAGTGTGTTGCATTTGCCACAGGTCGCAGCGATCGCACCAGCCTTTCATCTAAAGCTATTTCAGCCAAAGCTGTGACAACTGACAAAGATACATTGGCTTGGTTTGCTGCTTCTTTTATTGTGCTCCCGTTACGTGCCAAAGCTAGAAACTGCCTAACTGAGTCAACTACTGGATCTTGGCGACTGGTGTAGCCCTTACGGATAGCAATAGTCAGCCCTGATTCTATATCAGTTAGGGTAGCAGTGCGATCGCGACTAACAACTAGTCGCTCCGGTCGGTTGGTAGGAGTATCGGCAACTACCATTAGCCCAACGTATTGAGAGCGGGCAGTCAAAACCAGGTTAAACGTGTACAAATATTGTTGACCAGTTGGATCGATTGTTTGCACGCTTAGGGTTGTGATGGGTGCAGTCGTTGCACCTGGAAACTGAAGCTGCTTGATCTGACGCAAGAACAATATTTTGGCTTGGGCTGAACCAAGTTGGGCATTAGCAGTATAAACTATCCTCGAAGAGTCTCCCAATAACACATAAGCAATCGTTTGATTCGTGCGGCTGAAGTCGATTGCGGTTGTCCGCCCTGGGGCAATTTCAACCGTTGATAAGGTTTGTCTTGCTGCTCGATCGCTCACGGTACGATAAGCAGCAGGTAGAAATGAGGTTGTAGAAACTGATGCAGGCCCAGCGATACTAACTTGTGGAGAAGCTACCAGTATTCCAGTTCCTAAAAATGCAACACTTAAAAGTGTAGGAACTGTAGAAATTATTGTGTTTTGATTCATCGTTGCTTCACCCCCTTCTTTTACGGCATCACTTGAAAAAAACTCGATACCACTACAGAAGCAGAGCTTCCTGCTGCTAAAACCTTGACGTTCGGGCGACGGAGTAATTCTTTAATCGTTTGGTCTGAACGCTCACTCAACCGCTCGGCTGTCACCCCAAATACTCCTTCTAGTGCAGCCGCCCAAACTTGCGGGTCGGATTGGATAGTAATTTGACTGTACCTGCTCCCTGTTGCGATCGTTTGAGATTTTGGTCTATTGACAATCTCTCCCACTTTGTTTAGACCACTTAATACGCCGATCAACAAGTCTTGACGTACAACGGCTCCCCTTGAATTGTTGAGGGTTTTAGAAACCAAGGTGCCACCGCCTTCACCTCGAATCAAAATAGCTCCTTCAGGTAGCGCGTGTTGGTGCAAATTTCCTGCTCCATCTCGGTAGATCGCAGCAACAGCACTAGCTGATACCACATTGTTTCCTTCGCTAACTGAACTAACCTGTGCCACAAACACTGTGCCTGCGGGTAATGCCACAGACCTATCTTCTGCCAATAATGGCTCGATCAACTCTACTGTAAATCGCTGAGGTAACTTGTCCTGGCTTCGCGTTTGGCTGCTCGTATCCCAAACCATCGGCATTGCAACTAGAGCAGGGGCAATTGTTCCAGGGAGCACAGTTTTTTGCACTTGTTGCTGAGTTTGGAACCGAGTTCGGGATAAAATACCTTGAGTCCCAACAGAAGTACCAGAAACGTTTCCTACCGCTCCAATCGCCACACTTGGGAGTTGCGTATCTGACACTAAGGAGGTAGTAACCTGCCCTTCAGACGCATGATACACGCTAGCAAAAGCGGCATTAGAGTTAGAAGAACTTGATGAGGCGGTTTGAGATAAGTCAGGAGAGTCAGTAGAATCAGTAGAGGAGGTTGAGAGCTTTGTAATTTCAATATTTGATTCAGCCTTGGTTTGACCTAGACTAGCAAGCTGACTCCAACGCTCGAATGGATCGATAGGCTCGGTAGCCGGCGCTCGCGTCGGTGCTGGCGTTCGTGCTGGGGTTAGTGGTGTTCGTACTAATATTTGTGCTGGTGTAGGTGGTGGTGATGTTCTCACCCAACGAGGTGCTGGTGTCGGCGTTGTAGGTCTAGCAGGCGTTGTTGTAGGTCTTGTTGGAGTAGTAGCGTTTTTTGCCCGCTGAGATGAAAGTGTACCAACAGGTTGAGGTTCTTCTAGAGTGCTCTTTTGGTCTTGAAACGCCAACTGGCTTTTTAGTCGTGCATTTTCATCTGCAGAAGATGCTTGAGGAGTCACGGTTGGTCTAGGTTCGACCTTAACCTGCTTACTATTAGGTTTAGGCACAAACAAAGAAAACCAAATAAGTGCTAATAGTCCCATTACTCCACCAATGAGAATCGCTACAAACCCGACTTTAGCTATAGGATTACTACTAGATTTTTCAGATTGTGGAGAATCTGGACTAATAATGTATTGGTCAGGAATCAAAAGCTCTTCTTCAGTCAAACCTGCCAACTGCTTTTGCGCATCTGCGTCTAATTCAGTAACAGGTTCAACCGTACTGGTTGCTGTTGGGTTAGCATGACCATTGTTAGTAGAAAGTGGTTCATTTTGGTTTTCTGACATATCTAAGACCCTTTTAGCTCGAAGGGGACAATGTTAATAATCTGTAGCCCAGCGGAGCGAATCTCGTAAATCCTTTGCTCAACGAGCGATGCATCACTACCCAAAGGAGAATGAGGAATCTCAACAGCCTCTAAGGTAAAAGTGCGGTTAAATGGCAGGCGCTCGCTCTTTCCAGTCCGGTCAATTAATATCCGAGTTGATACCATATCCACTTGCCATCGCCCTTGGGCAATCTGACGCGGCTCAGAAACGTGGTTGACGATCGCCACACTGCGAATTCGCCCTGTAAATACATCGGCAGGAACTAGTTGTGCAATGTCTTTGAGAGCAGCTTGGGCAAAGTCATCTTCTAGCAGTACAGAAGCAAACCAGGTGTTAGTAGGAACTCGCTGTCGATCGTCTACCTTTACCCCTTCATCAGTTTTATCGCTGCCTGCAATTTTGCCTTCCCAATTGAACGTCAGCATTGTCCAATCGCTGACAACCTTCCGGATCACCTGCGGATAGCGCCAGTATCGGTCTTTTTCAGAGATATAAACTGTATCTCCATTGACGAGCTGTGCCATTGTGGGACGACGACGAGCAAGTTGATTTTGTCGCCCAGCAATCAGCAAAATAAAGACAAATATTAAGACTTGCAGACTTAGAATACCTAACTGGAGCAGTGCTAGGAAATTTTTAGATTCAGTGGTTAATAATGTGGTTTGCGCTCGTTGAATTTTCATATAGAATGAATCTTTGACACAGTTTAAGAGATGAACGTCTGCCGTTTATTTCTGTCAAGTCACTTATGCCATAGCTTTAACTGCCAGTCGAGTCACTGCACCAATGGTGTTGCTAGAAAAATCAATGACGCTTTTGACGTTATTGCTAACGCCGTTGTAGAGAGCAATACCACCGCCACCTGCAATTAAAACTGCCAGTCCTGGTGCAAAAATACTTAAAAAGGCTAAAAACGCCACATCTGTAATCAGTTCTCCACCCGATCTCACGACAACAACTGCACCCAAACCAACGACGATGTTATAGCCAAGCTGAACTCCAAACAAACTCATAAATCCAGTCAGCCAAGCCCAAATTGGGCGACCTTGCAAGGGTAAAAGCGAGAGTCCCATTGCGATCGGTGCAAATAATGCTGTGAGCAACAAAGACGCTTCTAGTATGTTGACAAATGCCCACTGAACTGCAACCAGCAGCATCCGAATGAACGGTACGTAGACACTTCGTAAAACAGCACCAACGTATTCTCCTAAACCTTCATTTGCTGCATTCACCAGCCCACCAACAAATCTTCTCAGCTGTTCCAGTGGACCCCCTGCTTGCCTTTCTGCTTCGGCTAAAATTTGTTCTGCCTGCTCTTGTTTTTCATTCCAGCATTGTAGAAGTTCGTCTCCCACTAATCTTTCGCATTCGCTATAAAGATTTTCCAATGCTTGACGAGCCGCCGAACTGATCCCAACTTGCGAAATGGCATTCCTAAAAGTTAACTCCCCTAATTGCACCTCCAAAACGCTCATCACTTGAACGTGTGCAAAGCCTCGAATCATCAGGATAGATTGCGATAGAAGTGCACCGTTGTTTCCCAAAAACATAACAATGATGATGGGCCAGATGAACATGTGAACCAGCTCAGCCCAGGAGTGTTTTTCTATAATTTCTCGTCCTGTAGTGACAGCAACAAATAAAATTGAAACTGCGGCTAAAACTAGTCCAAGATTAACTAATCCACCCCAAAGTCCTCCGTCTAACCTATCAAACGTCTCTCCCCAAACAGTATTCCAAGCCTCAGCTGTATTTCGTGCTAAATCAATCGACTGGCTGACAATTTGAAAGGCATTGTTTTCTCCAGTGATTAACCCATCTTCTCCCATTGTTTATATTACCTTTGATTAAGAACAGGAATCTAGAAATTTCTAGATTCCTGTGTACATTTACTTGAAGCCCATTACCGATCTGCTAGTTAGCGATTAATTGCCAGCACCTAAGTAGTAACCACCAGGTAACGAAATCAATCCTGTGTGTTGGATAGACATGTTTGCTGAGCCAATTTCTTGCCGACGGTCTGCGAGGTTTGCAGCGGATACTTCCTCGGCAATTTGGGCGGAAAGAGTGTTAGAAATCGAGCGGTCTACCCGTGCTTGCAGTGCTTCTTGGAGCAGTTGTTGATTCACCCGTGCCTCAAGAGCAGATTGTCGAGACAAGTTCTGCATGATCTGCTGGGTGACATCAAGATTTTGGGATTCCTCAGCCAACCGCGCATTTTCCTCAATGGCTCGCTGGGCAATCTGCGCTTGCTGCACCATCTGCTGTTGAGCATCTTTGCCCAACGTGGCAGCATTCATCACAGCAAGCGCAGTCCGTCGAGAAGCTTGATTGGCAAGGTCAGAGCGAATGGCAAAAGAACCATTGCCGCTTTGTCGATTCTCTAGAGCTTCTGAAAGCTTTGCACCTTCATCGCTAGAGGTGGGAGTGTTTTCCAACTGCTCCAACACTGATGCTAAATCTGGAACACCAAAATCCCCTATAGCATCGCTGAGAGCTGCGCTCACAGCACCAGAAATGTTAGTAAAAAAGTCAGCAATTCCACTAAACGGAGATGAGACTCGATCGAAAACATCCTCGATTTTAAGGGGTGTAGGGGATTTACTGGTAGACGACTGCGTGGTAGCGGCTGCTTGGGGCAGAGGGGCAAGAGTAATAAACATTACTGCTGTACCTACGCTCGCGATCTTTAGTGGTTTTAGTGTTAGTTTCATAGAAATTCCTACGCGGCTAGAGGTCGATCGCTATCCGAAAGCATTGCCACATCTATCAATGCACTACCGCACTCGGACGCTTGTGTAACAGTTGGTATAGCGGAGCCTTTGATCGCAGAAATCCCGATCTGCTTCAGCCCAGTTCCTTCTTTAAGTGCTGGGATATAAGCCTGGGTAAATTCAGCAAGTCCCTGCAATTTGCCCAGCACGGTGTCGGGATACTTCACCATCACTCGGTTGCGAGCCATTTGCTCGTCCTGGTTGTTAGCAACGGCAGCTAGCATCATTTCACCAGGGTAGAACCGAGTTTTCCAAAACCGTCCATCCTTTTCAATCAGCCAGTAGGAGAAGAGATCGCTCCGGCGCGGTAAAAAGGATTCGGTAGCGTTTTGGCTAATAATTGCAGGGTCGTATCCTAGCAGTTTTTGAAAAGATAAAGCAGCGGCTGAGGTAATACACCCTGTCAACCTGTAGTTAAGGTTTTGCATAATTTGAGGACCTGCTGCACAGTCATAGAAACTGTCGGGGTCTTGTCCGATTAGACATACGGCAATGCCGTCTTTACGACCTGTAGCGCAAGTTTCACCGATCATCTGGGCAAAACCAGGTTTTTTAAGCAGTACTGACAACTCATCTCCAATGAACAAACTCTGGGGGTGAGACAAGGCATTTCGGATACACGCTGCATGAGCGCTAATTGCCATCAAGTAGGCATCCTGCTCGCTTGTCAGACCGCTGAGGGCGAAAAACTTCACTACTGGCTCCGGTGAAAAAGTGCTAGGTCTGCCGATCGCTCTACCCAAGCGAGACACCAACAGCGCCGAAATCTGGCTGTTAATTTGGTTGATCGCCTGCCGATCTAGATCCTCAAACGATCGCAAGTTTAATCGTTCGCGGGTGCAGTAGCGAGTAAAGTCAGCTAAGATGGGGATTTGCTGCCACTCTTGAGATTTCCACCCCTGCTCAAATGCTCTGTTGTAGCGGTCAATAATGTCCGGTTCGCGCAGGAACACGTCCAACGTGAGACGCAAAATTGCTTCAACCCGCTGAGCCAGGTGAGGACTGTTAACCTTACCCATAGCGATCGCCAACAGTGCTTTAAGGATAGATTCCTTCCAGCTTTCCATGCGTCGTTGCTGCTCTTCCTTTTTGAAGCGACGCAAGTCCGGCGGTTCCATCAAATTGCTGCTGCCTCTGGAGATATCAAAGTATGCGCCCCGATCGCCGAGGAGCTGCACAGCAGTTTTGAAGCTGCTATTGCCTCCAGAGGAGATGTCCATGCCCACTACAGGAATGTTGTTCGCCACAGCTTCTAAGGCAAAGCGCCACACCATTACACTTTTTCCAGAGCCAGAAGTTCCTGTCACCAGTAAGCGTTTTGCTCCACCATCAAACAGATCGATATATATCGGTTTGCCGCCTCGGTCGCTGACAAACTCCACCCCTCGCCGATCAATCGCTTTAGGCAAAGTCAGCGGTAAAAATCCGGCAATTGTCTGGGTATCAGGGGTAAGACGGCGTTCGCTACTAAGTACATCTGTACTGTGCAACATCCGTTTGGTAGTAATCGGTAGAGTTTGCAACCACAATTCCCAAGCGATATTGCGCTCTCGAATTAACTTCGCCGTGTCAAAGTTGTTAGCGAAGGCATTGCAGGCAACGTTGAGTTCTTCCTGAGTTTCTCGAAAGACTAAAAACACTGGCGCACAATGCAATGCCTTCATGCCTTCATACAATCGCCTTTGAGCATCAAACGATTCTTCCTGCTTGATCTCTGCCCCAACATCTCGACCTGCACCTTTGGTAAAAGCCCTAGTTTTGGCGGCTTTAGTCTGTTTAGCTTGCCGTGCTAGGTTGTCCTGAATCAAAAAATTATTCGCAAGTGAAATCTCGACCCAAGCTTCTGTATCTCGGATAAACCCGGCGCTCATGCACTTCCATACCCAGCGGAGTTGTTCTCTAGCAGAAATCCATCCCGTTGGTGGCTCTTCCATGACTACAACACCGCACTGTTTATTCACACCTCTACCCCTGATGAATACAGTATCTCGGCTCTCCCGATGTTCTGGGCAAGCAGATTCACCATTGTGCCCTTCAATCAAAACCGTAACGCTATGTTTTTCCGTGGTCTTGGTTTCATAAAGCTTGTAGCCATCATCGCTGTTTTCTTCCAATGTGATGACTTGTGGAATTGCTGGAGCCGTAGCAGAGTTGAAACGATTCCACAACCACTGCCAAGCTTCTGTTTTAGTGCAAGGCGTGACATTTAACCCCATCTTGGTTGTGAGTAACAACTCCCAAGGAATGAATCCCTCTTGAAAAGCTTTGACAAATAGTTTTTGGAAGAATTGCTCTTGGTAGACTTTGGTGTTGCCAGCGATCGCGGCAAGTATGCCAAACTTAAGTTTGGATTCAATCTTGCTCCACCAATCTGAGTGAGCGGACTCAGCAGTGTTGCTAGCAGTCCAGGTACAAAAAATATACTGCTGCCAGACTTGGCGAGTCCCTTTAACAGTTAGTTCGCGTACCCGCTTCTGCTCGTTTCTCAGCAAAACTGCAATTGGAGCGAGTTGGCAATCGTCTGCCAAGTCCTCTAACTGCTGCTGCCGCTCTAAGTCTTCGCTGTAGCACCCCAGACAGAAGGTCATTCGCTCTTTTGCTGGAATTCCCTTAAATCCTTCAGTTACTTGGTCAGCAAAGCCCGACACTTCATTGCGGGTCAGTACATCGTGCAGCCCTTCTAGTTTGAACATGAAGACCACTTGATATTGGTCTTTACCCTGCTCTAATAAAAAAGCAGAAACTTCTCGATTATCTTTTTTAATTTCTGCAATACAACAGAGATTGACATCATTTTGGAATGGCATAAAAATACTTTTCCCTTGATACTGGTTTGGCACAACTTTAGGCTTTAGACGCACTCGAACAACTGAATCGCTGTAGCGTTGGCGAATCCATCTAGGTCGCTCTTGAGGTAAGGGAGAAATATAAATTTTGTTGCCGTTGCACCAATCTTTTCCAGGCGGTCTTTTGAACTGGTCGATGAATTTGTATGGTTTATTGCCATTTAAAATCCACCAGCTAAGAATCAGCCAAAATGTTGTGGCAAAGAACCATTGAATTCCCAAACTGAGAAATCCATTGGTGATGGTGTAACACACCATAGCGATCGCTATCCAGGGGACAAGCTGGTTGGCGGGAATTGGACCAATACTAGCTTCTTTACCGAGAATTTTATTAAACCGAATAAATTCTCTTTCTGGCGCTGAATTCATGTTGCTATGAAGAAAGATGATGAAGAATTAACTAGAAATCAAATTCAAAGTTTGCTTCCTAGTTCTTGTGCCTAGTTTGTAAATTAGGCACCCGTAAAAATTAACGTAATAATGTCTAAACCGATGACAATACCAAAGGCAAGCGCAACTTGAGTTGCAATGGGTCGCCAGTCATTTCCCTGCTGGGCTTGGTTGTAAGCAAATAAGCCTGCTGCTACAACAAGGAGCAAAAAGATAGCTCGAATCATGTTAAATACAGTCCCTACTGTTCCAGTATCAACGCCGGAGTTAGAGGCATTAACCAATTCACCTACAAAGTCTTCTAGACCGCTCAAAAATAGTGCATGAGCTGGAGCATCGAATAGTGTAAATAAACAGGTAGTTCCAATAATTGCTGTAGCAACGTGCCAGAATCGAATTTTGGCATTAATCCACTTTTCAACCAACGGAATAGCACGACCTATGTTGTACAGTCCCAGGTAAACAATGCTCGCACAGCCGAGAATAGCCACCATCAAAGGCTCTTGAATCAGTAAGTAAGCTGTTACAGCAAGCAGCAGAACGATGAACATTACATCAAACCGATTAATCCGGTTAAATCTACGCTTATTGGTGTAGGTAGTGAAACGCATGAGAGTCATAATCTCCTCGAATTTGTTAATAGTTAAAATATTTGTTTCTAGCAATAGCGATCGCCAGCCTTCGAGCTTTTCGAGAAGCCGCTCAATTCTATTCGTAGAAAGAACAATGTACGGTGAAGCGATCGCCGTAAGCTTCCTGTAAGGTAAAGAAAGCCTTTCTCGAAGTGTAGGAGGGGCTGAGGCTGGCTGTTAAGAAATGGCTGCGTTACATTTCGATTTCTTTGTCAGAATAATGACGTGATTGAGTAGGCTTTCGCTCGGGTTTAGAAGCCTCTTTAGCTAGGTCTTGCTTTTGTTCTTGCTCCGCTTCTGCCTCTAAAACCAAAGATTCATTTAACAATGCCAAGATTGGGGTGGGAATATCGCATTGTTCAACTCTGTAATACTCCGATTTAGAACCTTTTTCAGAAGGAGTAAGTGTGGCTTTGAAAACTTGCTCTCCTTCATTCAGCAAGTCATATCCAACTAAGCTTTTTTGGTTCTTAGATTTCATTACTTCAAATTCATAGTTATTTACTCCTTCTTCATCGGTAAATATAAACCCAGATTCGCCCTTACCGTTAAAAAATTCTGGGGAATGCTGTTTGAAATTGACAACAAACTCCTGAGCAAGCTGCTGTTTCTCAAATGCTTCAGGGGTCTGTGGCAAGATGCGAATATTGTCTATTTCCCTAGCAGAAAGCGAATCCTCCAACACTTTCCAGCTAGAGCCATCATCACTAATTGCTGTAAAGAGCTGGCGGTCGGCTTTGTCTTTTAAGGAAATACTAATGGACTCGGTGCTAGACCGATCTACATAGACTATTCGATCGGGTGGCAGCGAGCAACACAGCACATCTTCGTTCTGGAGCGCATCTTCGGTGTGTGCTGAGTAAACAAATGCCATGAGGGTGTTTGCCACTGTTGTTTGTTGCGAGATAGCAGCACGTCCCTCTGATGATTCCTGCAATAACTCTGACTCTATGCGTTTGTCGATTCCTGCTTGTTGCTCTAGGGCTTCGATCCGTTCCTCTAAAGCATCAATGCGTTTGACAAGTCGATTGAGGTATTCTTCAATTTGAGTCAGTTTGTCGTCCAGGCTGGCATTGGGGTTAAGCTTAATGGGCGGTAGAGGTGTCGATGTTGCGTCCAAACTATCGCCCAGTTGATTGACTTTATCTGCCAGTTGATTTGTGGCTGCACCGATGCTATCCTCAACCGCATTTTCTGCTGGAGAATTTTGCACCTGACGCTTAGGAGTGGAAGTTTCAGCAGACTCAGTTGAAGGCTCATCATCGTCAACAGTACGAGCAGACCGATCGGCTGTTTGTAGTTGTTCAGCTCGTTCTGCAAGCTGCTGCGTTCGCCGATCCTGTTTCTCTACTGTTTCTAGAATGCGACTTGCTCTTTTATCTGCTTGTGTTAACTCGGTTTCTCCAGGTTCTATAGCATTAAACGATCGCAATCGTTGCTCTCGTTGAATCAGCCCTTCAGTTCGTTCAGCCTGCTCCTGAATTAAATCTAGAATTTGCTGGAGACGCTTTTGTTGTTTAGAAGCAGTATTCTGCAATGATTTGAAAACGTTTTCTCCAACCGCAAGCCCTAACGCTGCAAGTTGAGTTGCCAATCCAGCAACATTGATGCCGTTGACCTCGTATCCAGACACCGCAGCTCTAGCACCCATATTTGAAATTTCTTCAACTACAATTTGACCGTCGAGCGATGGTTTTTCATTCCGGTCATCTTTTTGGTCTTGAAACTTACCGTTATCCTGTTGGCGCTTACCGTTGCTCGGTTGGGTCTTAGATTTCGATTTGGATTTAGTAACACTTTTAACAGGTGTAGAAGCTAGTTCGTCTACCTCTAAATTTAGGTCTGTGTCATTGAGTAGATCGTCTAACTCATCCTCGGAGAGAGACTGCTTAAAATCTTCAATCTGCTTTGGAGCAGATTTGCCTTTACCGTTCTGTTTTCCAGCTTGACGTTGTTTGGGCAGTTTAGCAGTCTGGGCGATCGGTTCGTCATCTAGTTCCAAGTCGCGATCGCTCTCAAACTTATCTTCTATTTCACTCTCAAACTTTTCTAACTCTTCAACGTCACTTTCAAACTCATCATCAATTCCTAAACTCTCCAGAATTGCGGAGGGGGTGTATTTGTTTTCATCAATTTCTACCCCATGCTTTTGCAGGTTCAGTGCCAAATATTTACCACTAGTGCGTTCTTTGGGGTTACTGATGAGGTAGAACCGAAAGCCTCTAATTTCTCCGTCTGTACCTTCACACAGCTCCATTGCAATTGGTTGACTGCTGTGTTCCTCACTGTAAGACTCCACAAATTCTTTAAAATCTTGCAATGATGAAATAGAACCGTCTCCAATGACGGTTTCAAGGGCTTTATCGACTAATTTAGAAATGTGCTTGAGCTTTTTAGGGTCAGTCAAGTTTGACCAAGGTTTTTGTTTCTGGACACGATGACCTATACCAGAATGACTTGATGCTTTCGCTTTTGTCATATCAGCAAATACTAAATATTAAAATACATAGATTTCCATTAGATACCAGCTTGGCTATAGCTGACCCTAGTAGGAATCATCATATTTGAAGCCAATAAATATGAGTCTTTTTCTGCTTTATTATTTATTCTTTTTGCTATAAATAATACTTTAGCAAGCAGTATTTACACTGCCAAGTCTAATCCAATTCAGTTTGCTTTTTTTTCAAAAACTTTTGATATTCTGAAGAAGAATGTAAAGTGCGTGTAAACTTGGAGGGCTGCTGTTGATCAAGCCGTTGGTATTGCTTCAACATCTGCTCAAACGCCTTGGTTAGCACTGGAGACAAAGGATGAGTTACTGCAACGGTGTGTAAATTAAACTGAGCGATCGTTCGTTTAGCTTCACCTTCTAGCCCACCGCGAATCCGCGTGTCACCCGATGCCTCGACATAAGCATCCCAACTTCCCACTCCAACTCGGACTGGCTTCTCATGGTCTGGCTTGATTCCTTGATTCAAGCACTTTTGTGCATACGCCGCTGATACGCCAGCAATAAGCTTGTCCATTACAGTGGATTGTTCTTTTAAATTAGACACCATTGCTGTAGACTTCCTGTTTTGGGATCGGAGCTGGCGTTTATGAATTTGCTCGCTAAAGTTAGTATCAGCTTTGTTGCTTGATCGCTCTGGAGGAGATGGAAAATCGGCTTGTTTTGATTCTTCTTTGGATGCGATTGCGCGGAGCGCAGTGCCAGAGGCAATCGCAATAACTGGTAAGCAAACCGATTCGGGATCGACGTGCAACGTGACTTTAGATCCTTCTGGCTCAATAGTGCCGCTGAAAGTTGACCCAATCGGCAGCTTTGGTGTCTCTGGTGAAAAAGTGCCTAAAATCTTACCGTCAATAGCAATAGCAGGAGTACCATTGTAACGGTAGTAATTGGGATTATCTGGCTCTAACTTAAGCGTATCAACCTTAAAGTCAATAGATTGGTTTCTCCACTGACGCGAATTCAAGTTCTCTGCGGCAAATTCATTATGTTTAATACCTAAAACTTGAATCTGATCGATCTGCGTGGATTCAAGTTGCTGGCAGATTTCATCGGTAAACAAGTTATAAACTAAAGCTCCAACACCAGGTTGAGTGCGTGACATTGCCCAGTTATAGTTTTGTGGTGCAACTATCCACAGTTTATCGGGTAAATTAAGTTGTTCTGAGCCATTAAAGTTATTTCCATATCTTGCTTCTAACTTTTCAATCACCTTGGGAGATAAATCTTTGAACACAAAATCAACCATCGGCAGCTCGGAATTGATCATTGCCGTATACTCAATTTCCCGTTCATCCAAAGACTGCTTCCACTTAAGTGCTTCATCTCCAAAGGGAATGCTGAGAACATAAGCATCGCGAGGTAGCGCTTCGTTAGGCAATTCGTAATCAACTTCTAACCCAAAAGTTATCTTCAGCTTTTTAGCAATTTTAAGACACGTTTCTTCGGCTCCTCTACGTTCTGGTCTGCTGTGCTGGCTATACCAAAGCGCACTGGCAGCAGCAGAGCGTTCTTCTGGTTCGACAAAAAGCTCTGCAATTTCTGCTCTGTAGGAATCGTACAATCTACCGAGTTCTTTATTAAATGCTTCTGAGTCTTCACCAACTCTTTCTTTGATTTCGTTGCGAGACTCCTCAAACCTAAGTTTTAATTCTTCTGCCCAATTTAAGTAATTTTCTTTCCAATAGTCAATTTCATCTTCATCTGCTCCCTCAGTCATAGGATTGGGAAATAAATAACGAAATTCTTCACGGCTGCGGTTCCGAATTTGAGTCGCTGACCACAAAGGATTAACCACTTCTCTAGGAATAACATTAACTGCGGCTTTTTCTTCAGCAGGAATAGTAAAGGTGCGATAACTTCGGTCATCTTTATGAAATTTAAAAAAGTGACATGGATGAGCGTCCGCCCACTTTTTAGCATCGTCTAGTAACCGATGACCGTTAAAGTCTGAAATTCCTTCTAATTCTTTAACATCTTCAATTCGTTCTGCACTTTTTTGATAGTCTACTTCAATTTGCAATCCAGCAAATAAACGGTTTAACACTTTCCGCTTTTTGCGTTCAAATAAAGCTGGGTTTTCATTTTCATTAGGTAGGGAAGATTGCACTCGCCCAATGGCAAGTGCTACTTGACCTACTTTGTTCTGGCAGCTAGCAACCGCTACCTCTGCTAAATTAGTGTATTTGCGGTTTCCCTCTTCATCTAAAACATCGATGTAAGATAGCTTTGGGCGTTGCTTAACTTCCATGAACTCAGCGGGTTCTCCAGCTCGACGCACCTCCTTAGCAATGTTAGGTATTTTAATAGCAGACGTAACAATTAACTGGTCTCCATCAAAGTCTGCCTGGTGATATTTCTCTGCATCCAATGGGTTAATCCAAACCACATTTTTAGTCTTTATCAATTTTGGGTAATGGACATTTTTATAGAGTCGAATGTTGTCCCTTGAAACAATTGGATAGCGAGTAACGATCGTGTCTCCTTCTGGTAAGTGAGGCGCACAAATCGTTCCCTGCTTTAGTTCTGGAGCTGGCATTGCCATACCAGAACTGTGTGTAAATCCAGTCTTAACCGCTAGGTCTCGCCATTTGTTAGCTACATAATCGCGCAGGTAATCTGCAACCTTTGGCGCATCCAAAAGCTGCCCATACTTATCTGCTCGAAGCAGGGAAATTATTCGGGCTTCCTGCTCTTTGGCAGACACATCCTCATCCAAGTCCGAGTCTTCAATTTGTAAATCCAAATCTTCAGATTGGCTGCGATTCCCAAAGGCGCGATCGCGTCCCTGTTTTTTGTCATACTCTGCAACAATGTATTTGGCTAGAGCCAGGGGGTCGCGCTGCAAGGAAGCTAATTGCTGAGCCTTCTTGAGCGTAACAGGTTCAAAGTCCTGCCGTATTGCATCCTCAGAAAACCAAATGGTGAACTGCCAACTATTGTTGTATTGGGTGACTTTGGCATTGGAGCGATTACCCAGCACGGCTTGAGGAAATTCGTAATCTCCACAGGGGATCAGCTTTTTCAGTTGGGACTTTTCAATTCCTTTGATCGAGGAGATATCCAGAATCAAGTCATACCCTTTTCCTTCAGTCAAATTGCGATCAGGCAGAAATGTCCCTTTCGATAGAAAACTGGGTAGGTTTAGTTTTTCATCAACAGCCCAATCTGATTTCCAAGCCAAGCGAAATTGAAACGGTGCGTTCGTCTTCGCACCTAATACCTTCGCCAGTTTGGGAGAAATTTTGCCGTGACAATCCCCTGTTTTATACTCTGCATACTTTGGGTCTTGGCGATCGACAATTTTGACCCGCAGGTTTTCAAAGGTTTGAGTACCCTTAAAGCAATCGCTAGTCAGCAACGAGCCGTAGCGACAAGCGGTGTCTGGCTCGGTTTGAAAAAAATCTCGAATTCGATCTCTTAAGTTCTTGCTAGCAAAATAATAGTTTTGCCCAGAACTAAATGCAAAGAACCGCTTCTGACCGTCTTCAAAAGTGCGGTTGCGAAGGCGATCGGGATTGGGATTAGCATCGTCGATTTTAACCATCACCAAAGACTTCAAGTCTTCTGGCGAAAACATTTGAGCCAGAATTGAGTGCTTTAAGGTAAATGGTTCGGATAAAAATCGCCCTTTCCCGTTTTCGTAAGATGCGTCGAAAACAGGTACGCTCAGACTACCATCAGCTAAAACTTTAGTTATCGCCATACAAGTATTAAAACTTACATTAAACTTGCAAGCGTCAATTCTTGAGAAGAAGTACCAAACATAACTAAGGCAGTTCGATAACAAAATCTAAATTCAGCAATACCAATATAACAGCCGTATTTTTGGTTACAAATATTTCATGCGTTCTTCACAAATTTACCCAATTCAGTGTAGAAAACATAAACCGCTATATTTTCCCACAGCATCCTTGAGATGACATACCTATCGGCGCTCTCCACCCCACAATGCTTGGAAGTGGAAAGAAAAGAGGAATTGGAGAAAACCAAGAAAGTTGAGTGAACCGCTACCGCGTGGGGGTGTTTGGAAATTTCAAACACTCGACCTATGACCGCACAGATCCTCTCGATTCCTCAACTCCCATTTCAATTAACTTGCGACCAAGAGCAGGCATTGAAGGCGATTCTCGAATTTTTAGATTCAGACCAAACCTTATTTTTGCTGGGCGGCTATGCAGGGACTGGCAAAGCTCAACCTATTCATACCCCCGTCCTCACTCCTACGGGATGGATACCAATTGGTCAGCTCAAACCTGGCGACTTTGTGATCGCTGGCGATGGTTCTCGCACACGAGTCATTGGGATTTTCCCTCAAGGAGTTAAACCCGTAGCCAGGATTAAGTTTAACGATGGCAGCTCCACCTTGTGCTGCTACGATCATTTGTGGCTAACTGAAAGCTATCACGAACGCAATGCCAACCGCGTGAGAGTTTACAAAGCACAAAAGAAGGGAAGAATCCCTCAACCCAAGAAGGGACGAGTCAAAACTACGCGAGAAATTGCTGCATCATTATCAGCTAGAAACGGGCTGCAAAGCAATCATCGCATTCCAGTAATGCAGTGCGCTGACTTTGAACCTTCCACCGTTCCAATAGCTCCTTACTTACTCGGTTGCCTACTGGGAGATGGAGGACTAACAAGCAATACACCCCAGTTAACAACCAACGATGCAGAAATTATTACTCGTTGCCGAGAGATAATTCCCGAAGATGTGGATATGAGAATTATAATTCAGAGAGAATATCGTTTTGTAGGTACTCAGTGGCGAGGGCAATATCGACACAATCCACTAACAGAGTCCTTGAAATCTTTAGGTTTGTGGGGCAAGTACTCCTATGAAAAATTCATTCCCCAATGCTACTTAATTAACTCAAAAGAAGTGCGCTTGGAGCTGTTACGTGGATTGATGGACACAGATGGTACTGTCTCGCAGGAAGGCTATGAGACATCCTTTGCAACTAGTTCACCCCAGCTGGCTGCGGATGTAAGAAGTTTAGTTGAATCATTGGGTGGTATTTGCCCAATACAAACAAGAAACACAGCATCTGGTCGTTTATGCTATAGACTTTCAATTTGCCTACCCCCAGATATCAATCCTTTTCATCTGCCTCGCAAGCGCGATCGCGTGAAACCAAAAACTCGCTATGCTCCAGCTCGATACATTGTTTCAGTCGAAGCTGAAGCAGAGCAAGAGTGTGTCTGCATTGCTGTAGAACATCCCTCTCGACTTTACGTCACAGAGCACTGCATCGTGACTCACAATACTACTTTGGTTTCGCTGCTAGTTAAAGCATTGGTCGGCGTAGGCAAGCGAATTGCTTTGACCGCTCCCACCAATAAAGCTGTAAACGTACTCCAGCGCATGGCAGCTAAGAACGAACTTGCTGGGCTAGACTTCTTCACCATTCACCAGTTGCTAGGACTAGGGATGGTGACGCGAGCTGGCGAGAAAGTTTTAGAACGGACTGGCTCATCTTATGCTCATGCCTTTCATATCGTTTTCATTGATGAATGCTCCATGATTGGCGAGCAGCTCTGGCATTGGATTGAAGACGTGGCTAGCCTGTATGCACCTCGACTCAAAATCGTGCTGATGGGAGATCCCGCGCAGCTTAATCCAGTCAACGAGAAGAAGTCTCCCAGTTTCAGCGTGACTAATCGGGCAGTGCTGAAGCAGGTAGTCCGACAAGGAGCTGACAGTCCTCTGCTGGAATTCGTCACAACCTGCCGCCAAGCTGTTACGAAAAGCAAGCAGCCGTTTAAGCCCTGCCCAAAATACTCGCAGGACAAGCAAAATGGTGTATTCGTCGTGCGGCAGCAGACACTTTTGAATTACGCCTGTAAGAAAATGAAGAGCGAGTTTGACAACAACCCCGACTGCTTTAGAATTCTCTGTTGGACGAATAAGCAGGTGGACTGGTATAACCACCATATTCGTACCCACCTTTACGGCGTAAATGCCGCTCGGTTTGTTATCGGCGAACGGCTAATCGCTCGCGATCCTATAGTCGCCCCAGACGGGAAAACGGTGATTCTGCCAACCTCCAGCGAGTTTGTCGTTACAGATTACTGCGAAGACCGCTACGCAGGTTATAAAGTATGGCGGGCGATCGCCACCACTGACAACGACATAAAGCGGCAGATCTACGTGCTACATGATGAAGAACGGCAGCGGTTTGATGCTGAAGCTCAACAGCTAATGCAATCTGCCAAAAGTAACCCCTTCTTCTGGCAGAAGTATTACAAGCATCTAGAAACGTTTGCCAACGTCAGACCCTGCTTTGCCCTCACGGTTCACAACTCGCAAGGGTCTACGTTTGATGAAGTCGCCATCGATGCAAACGATTTAAACAAGCGAGGATTGGACGGAAAACTCAGCAGCGTGCGGGAACTCAATCGGCTTTGGTATGTAGGATCGACGCGGGCTAGAGAACGGGTGTTTATCGTTAAATAGTAATCTTGCAAGACTGGATCAAAAGTTGGCGAATCAACAGGTGCGATCGCTCAATCCGACGGATTGCACCTTTCTCACTGCTACCGCAGCGTAGCACGGCAAATCGGTTTTTAAAAATATGAGCGTAACTAGACTTAAGCAAACCAATACCTCATCCACGGGAGAGACTAACAAGAATGCTAAATCGGCTGTAGCTGGGGCAACTCAAATTACTACTACTCCAGCTAAATTAGAACGGCACAACGGTAAGACGGCGAAGCAAACAAAGCGCAAAAAGTTGGTTGAATCCGATGAACAACTGAATTCAATTGAGCAACCCGATCTATTGAGCCAATCCGATGCTGTCAATGGATCGATTCCAGCTAAGTCAGCATCTAACGATCTTGCCGCCAGTCAAGGAATGCACGTCATCTGCCAGCAAGAAGCGCTCGATTCGGCTTTAGCCTTTGTCAAAGCTGCCGTCCCAACTAAACCCCTGCAACCCGTTCTAGCTAATATTCTGGCGATCGCTGACGAGCAGGAGAACAAGGTCAAGCTCATTGCCTCTGACATCAGCCTAACTCTGAGTGCTGCCTTTGAAGCGCACGTGCTACGGGGTGGGGCGATCGCCTTGCCTGCTGAAATTTTAGTAAGTGTTGTGGGTAAGTGTCCTACAGGTGAAACAACCCTGATTCAATTGAACGCTACAGTCGCTGCCAAAAACCGCAAGACAAAATCAAAGGCTGAGACAGAGGCACAGGAAACTAACTCTAGCCCCGTCGTGCTATTGGAAGACAGTCAGGGGGGAGCGGTTGAAATCTATGGTATGGATGCAGGAGAGTTCCCAGAGATTTCAGTACCCACAACCAATTTGGTTTCTCTGCCTGCCAAAGCAGTCAAGGCTGGTTTGAAAGGAGTCATCTTTGCAGCAAGTACGGACGATTCTAAGAAAATCCTGACAGGCGTGCAGTGGTTACACAGTGCCGAACGAGGGCAGCTGCGCTGTACTGCAACCGACGGACACCAAGTCGCCCTGATTGCTCTGTCCACGAATGGGATCGGGCGAAAGCAGCGAGCTAAGTCCCACTTGAGCGATCAAACTTGCATCATTCCAGCCAAGACACTTAAAGAACTAACCCGCAACTTAGAGAAAATTGAAGTTGATGAGTGGCTGCGGTTTGCCTATGATGCCCCATCAAAGCGCGTTCTGTTTGAGTTTAGCGATAAAAAGCTCCAAAAAGAAATAATTTCTCAATGCTTGGAAGATACCTATCCGGATTGCCAAGCTTTGGTCGAGCGATATCAGTATCCCAAGCAAGTAGCAATCGAAACCAATGCCTTGCTCTCCAAACTCGATCGCCTTTCAGCTTTGGCAAGTAAGAAGGAGAACGCTGTCAAACTCCTGTTCGACAGCAGCACGCAAGAAATCTATCTCACGATTGAGCGGGATTACGGCAGAGGCACTCAAACTGTGTCTGCCACAATCCCTGATGAGCTGGGAAAATTTGAGATTCAGTTCAATATCAACTACCTGATCGATGCTCTAAAGGCTTTAAGCAGTACGGCAGTGAATTTCACGATGGATCGACCCTACACCCCTGTTAGCCTCAAGCCAGCTGGGGATTTAGAATTTCCCGAAATTGCTATCGACGCAACCTATTTTATCCTACCTCTCTACGATCTAGAAAAGGCGAAGCAAGAGTACAACGCCCAGTCAAATTCTGGTTGATGCAAGGCGCTGATTTTTTCACCTGTGCTTGACCGTTCAGGCACAGGCTTCTGGCTATCCCCTATCGGGGAGCAATTTACAATTTCACAACCAAAACTATGAGCGCAGCCCTTCATTTAGCTTACAGACCTAAAACCCTTGAAGACCTTGTAGGACAACCCTACGTCAAAGCAACTTTAGCTAATGCCATTACTAATAGACAAATTGCCCCAGCTTACTTATTTACGGGACCGAGAGGCACGGGGAAGACTAGCACTGCCCGCATCTTTGCCAAGTCGTTAAACTGCCTAGAGAGCAAAAAGCCGACCATTAACCCTTGTGGTCAATGTCAATCTTGCCGTTCAATTGAGTCGAGCAGCAGCCTGGACGTGAGCGAAATTGATGCTGCGTCTCACAATGGCGTAGATGATGCGCGAGAGCTAGTTGAGCGTAGCAGTTTTGCACCTGTGGCAGGACGTTACCGAATTTTCATTCTCGATGAATGCCATCAGCTTACTACCCAGTCCCAAAATGCTCTGCTTAAATGCATTGAAGAACCTCCAGCTCACGTAGTGTTCGTGCTTTGCACTACCGAAGTTCATAAAGTTCTGCCTACCATTATCAGCCGCACTCAGCGATTTGAATTCCGCGCCCTCTCTATTGGGACTATTACAACGCAGTTACGCAAAGTAGCTGTGAGTGAAGAAATTGCGATCGGTGACGATGCACTGTTGGCGATCGCCCGCATCGTTAATGGGGGACTTAGAGATGCCCTGCAATTGCTGTCTCAGGTGCGGTTGTTGGGTGAAGGCGTGACGGCAAACCAAGTAATTGAAATGGCAGGTGGAACCACCGAATCGGAACTGCTCGCGATCGTTGAGGCGATCGCTGCTGGCAACACCTTACAACTCCTGCAAGCCGCCAGAGAACTAGTGGATGCAGGTAAAACGCCGACGCTGATTCTTAACAGCTTGCTGCAAACCTCTCGAGATTTGCTCGTTCTTCAATCTGCTCCTAAAGAGCAGAGCTTGCTAACAGGTGTAGTCAGTTACCATCAGCTCAAGTCACTAGCAGCCAAGTGGAGCTTCGACACGCTCAATCTAGTTTTGGTACAACTGCACAAAGCAGAACTCCAGCTCCGACAGTCCATCAACGCCGGAGTATGGCTGGAAGTTTGTTTGCTGAATTTGATGTCAGCTACGCAACAAGAGCCTCAGCCAATTTTCACAAAGCTGACGACTACAACCGCAGAACCTACGCTTAACGAAATTTGGCATTCTGCGATCAATAGCGCTAAATCCAACAACCGGATGCTGCTGTCTAAAGCTACTCTCGTTAAGCTCAATGGCTCCAAAGCTATCTTGGAGGTAGCCCCAACCTACTTGGAGAAGTTTGAAGCTAACAAAGAGGCGATCGCCCGTCTGCTCCAGCGCGTGACCCAATACCCTAAACCCATTACAGTATTTGTTCGTACTGCTGCCAATGCGAATGCTAGATCTCATCGGAGACTGAGCGCATGACAGTGCTGTTGTTAATTGGAGAGGACGAGTATGCTATCAGTCAACAGCTTGCCGCCCTCAAGCGCCAGCTCGATCCCAACTGGCTGACATTTAACTATCACGCCTTCAGCCCGACGCAACTTGACGAAGCCTTAAATACCGCTCGCACGCCAGCCGTCGCCGATCGTTTAAAGGTGGTGGTAGTCAAAGACTGCAACTTCAATTCTGTCACTCAATTTGGGGAATGGCAGTTCGAGCTATTGCAGTGCCTTCCCCACTTACCACCAAACACCAATCTAGTATTCACCGCCGCCTCGTTAGATAAACGGCTGAAAATTGCTAAATTTCTACTCAAACACGGGCAGTTGACAGAATATCCCTTGCTCCCGCCTTGGCGCACCGATCTAATCGCTCAATCGATTGCAGCGCGATCCAAAGCTATGAAGCTGTCGCTGTCTAAGTCAGTCGTCACCTACTTGGCTGTTGCGATCGGTAACGACTCCGCTAGGGTAGCATCAGAGCTAAACAAGCTAAGGGTCTACGCTCAAGGCAAATCCCTGAGTCAATCGGAAGTAGAGGCTTTAGTCCCCTGCCATACTCAAACCAGTTTCCAATTGGCAGAAGCAGCCAGATGTGGCGACTCAACTAGGGTCGTCCAATTGACTCACGATCTTTTGTCTCGTGCTGAAGTACCGCTGGCGATCGTTGCTACGCTCCAGACCCAATTTCTGACTTGGTTATGGGTGAAAAGTGTGCTCAAAGACCGAGTGCAGCGGAAAGATGTAGAAATTGCCCAATTATGTGGAATTGGCAATCCCAATCGGCTCTATTACCTGAAAAAGGATGTTGCAGCCGCCTCTATCAAAGCCTTGGCTACTGCTGTGATTTGGTTGTTTGAACTGGAGGTTGAACTAAAACAGGGTGCAAGCACAAAAGTCATGCTGCCAGCTTTTCTCAAAGTAGCTCGATTGTTCAATTGACGCTCCCCTTGTTTCAGTTATTTCGCCCACAACGTTCACAACATAGACATTGTGGGCATTTATACTTTGTTTATGATTGTCACAGCGATATCTGGAGTTTCTTTAGGAGATAATTAGTTAGCATTTGTTCAAAGGGTACTTCTTAACAGTTGCCCAAAGTCGTGTTTCCTCCCAGGGCGAATCAGCCGCTGGGTTTTCACACTCCCATTTTTTTTTATGATTCAAACCCTTCAAGCCATTGATATTACGTTACACGACTTAAGGACTAAATTCAGCCTTACCCAAACTGAAGATGAACAGTTTTTCCGTGAATGGCAAGATGATTTACCGGAGATCGCAGAAGAAGAAAAGCGATCACTTGACCGGGTAAAGAGCAACTATCGCAACTTAATTGAATACCCACCCCTACTAGAAGATGCGGTCAAGATGGTGGTTCTATCTCCATTGCTTGACTTAGCGGGGTTTTATCAATCCCCATTTAGAATTGAGACAGAAACATCAATCTTACTTACCGCTGAAGATGAAGGGATTGTCGTCAAGGGTCGTATTGACGTCCTAGTGCTGAACGACCAGCTGTGGATACTGGTCATTGAGTCCAAAAAAGCAGAATTCTCTCTAGAGGCTGCTAGAGCGCAGGCACTAGCCTATATGTTAGCGTCTCCAAAGGTAGATAAACCGACCTTTGGGTTAATCACAAATGGCGGTAGTTTCGTTTTCCTGAAGCTAACTCGTTCTGGTACACCACAGTACGCTTTGTCAAGGGTGTTTTCAATTCTCAGTCCTGGGAATGAGTTGTACAGTGTTTTGAGCATAATGATGCGACTTGGTGCCGCAATCCAGAATTGACAAGCGATCGCACCATCCACCACCAAAGGCGCATTTCGCTGTTGCGGAGTCAGTTGGACTAACTCCCCCTTATGGGGATTTTTTTAGTAGTTAAAGAAAATGCTAAAAAATCCCCATGTCAACACCTAACTATGGCGCTCTGCTTCAGAGCTTTTGGACTCCTGCCACCCAACCCATTCCAGAAAATTCAAGCTTATCCCAAACAACAGAACCAGCAGATATTGCTGAATTTCTAGGCGACGATCTACTTTGGCAGACCACCACAAAAGCTCAAGAACCCACTCTGCGAGACATTCCAGGCGACTTGCCTCCTGAACTGACAAACGCCCTCCACGAGCAGGGAATCAATCGGCTTTACTCGCATCAACTCAAAGCCCTGCAAGCAATTCGAGCTGGGAAAAGCTTAATTTTGACTTCCCCAACCGCCAGCGGTAAAACCTTGAGTATTTATCCTGGCATGATTGAGGGTTGCATGCAAGGACATCGAGCATTGGTGTTTTATGGGTTTAAAGCATTAGCAGCAGACCAGTACAATAA
The DNA here is from genome assembly GCF_002939305.1 of Chroococcidiopsis sp. TS-821. Taxonomy (NCBI): domain Bacteria; kingdom Bacillati; phylum Cyanobacteriota; class Cyanophyceae; order Chroococcidiopsidales; family Chroococcidiopsidaceae; genus Chroococcidiopsis; species Chroococcidiopsis sp. TS-821. Next base: position 206,320 of record NZ_MVDI01000006.1, read on the forward strand.
GGTTTCTAGCCTTCTAGCTAAAATCCCTCAGAAAGTCAGACCCAGGCTGGGAATGATTACGGGCGATGTCAAAGAGCAAGACAAGCGAGCGGAGATTTTAGCTAGCAACCCTCATATCTTGGCAGTTACGCCAGAGCTAATTCATTTCCAACTACGGCAAGCTTGGAAATCAGAAGGATGGGCAGGTTTTTACAGCAAGCTGAGGTATATTGCATTTGATGAAGCTCATACTCTTTCAGGCAGCTATGGGGCGAATATGGCGTGGCTCATTCGTCGCATCAAACTAGCAGTAGATCGCTACGGCGGAGACTCGAAGCAGCTGCAATTCATTTTCTTGAGTGCAACTTGCGGCAACCCCCGTCAGCTTGCCCAAAAGCTTTCTGCCCTGAAGCCAACTAAACGCGACCTCAAACCCATTATTTGGATTCGCAAGAGCGGAGCAGCAGTCCCTCCCAAGCGAATTGTAGTAACTCACCCCAGTCACAATCTTACTGCTGACACCGCTCGGATTATTCAATTCTTGCTGTCACAGGGTAAGTCGGGGATCGCGTTTTGTAATTCGCGCAGAAGCGTGCGAGAGCTAACGGGTTTGCTGAAATCTGCTAAGGTGTCTGCATTCTATAGCGGCATCACGCCAGAACGTAGAGCTGAGGTGGTAGAGCAACTTCAAGCTGGAACTATCCAATGGATTGTTGCCACAGATGCCCTCGAAGCTGGAATCGACCTACCTGAATTAGAGTGCTGCGTACTTCGGGGTTGGCCTGGGTCAAAAAAATCTTATCAGCAACGAGCGGGCAGAGCTGGACGACAAGCGCCTGGATTGACGGTGCTAATTCTCAATGCCCTCAACCCTATCGACCTTTATGTGGCAGAACACCCTGAAATGCTGGTATCTGGGGAAGCAGAAGAAGTGTCTTTCAATGACGAGTATCCCATCTTTGCCGCCAAGCACCTCATGTGTGCGGCAGCAGAAACAGGCATTCCCACAGACAAGATTAAGCACTACTTTGGCAGTGCTGCGGTTGAAGTCGCGAAACTGCTCCTGTCACAGGGACATCTCAACAAAGGTAGGAATGGGCTATGGACGAAAGGCAACCCTCATATTGACATTAATTTTCGCGGCGGAGCTACTCAAAGCACGATAAAGTTGGTAGATGCCGAATCAGGGGAAGAACTGGAGGAAGTCTCTCTTGACATTGCCTATCGAGAGGTTCACCCTAGAGCAATCTACAAACGACAAGATATTGATGGAAAAATGCTCGCATACAATTGCATATCTTTGGATTTGCAAGGTCGGCGGGCAATCTTGAAGCAGGCGGCAGATAACTCCTTATATACAGTTGCTAACACCGAATTTGAAACTAGCAGCATCAAACTCCTAACCGATCCAGTGCAAGTTCCCTTGCTCTTGCCCCAAGAACTACACGAATGCGATCGCGAACAAAAGAAAGAATTTACCCCTGCGATGAAGCTGGAACTCAGCTTTGGACAAGTCAGCTACATCACCAGTGGCTATAGCTTGATGAATCAAATCTACGAGCAAACTTGCTTAAACAAGCGATGCCTGAGCTACAAAGAGCCGCTGCCAGGGAAACGTCAATGCCCATCTTGCGGCAAGGCAACTCGTAAAGCCATTATTACTGAGACGTTGGCAGAAGAAAACTTTGAGCAGCCTTACCGAGTGCAGTTCTCTACACCAATGGTGAAAGTGATTTTGAATCAACAAGCCCAGGCTGCGATCGAACAAGTTGCTAAAGCCACTCGCCTTAGCTTGAGCCGTACTGGGCTACCCATTCCACCAGGCTATCAACAACTTTGGGAGCATCCCAGTAATTTGATTGCGTTGCACAGTTTCGGGCATCAAATCATGCAGGCATTGCAACTGGTTGTACGGGCTGACCCCAAAGAAGTGAATTTTGCCACTTCCAAAGAACTGGGAGAAACTTCCATCTATGTGGGCTATTTCTACGATGAGGCGGACGGTGGTAATGGTGCTTCAGAAGCTGTGTTCAAGCAATTGCCTGAACTTGCTCGTGCGGCAGCTGCGATCGCCCGCAGCTGCGATTGCTCAACTGGATGTGCCAAGTGCCTGATCCAACATGGTTGTCCGGATGGTAACACTGCATTGCTCAAGCAGTTGGGGTTAGTTTTGCTGGAGGCGATCGCCCCTCCTAGCCCTAACTAGCATTGGTGGAAGTTCCGCTACTGCTGCTTACTTACTTATTAGGAGTGAAAGGAAGCTGTTACTACAGATACTTGTTGAACTGCTGATCTCTACATCATTTTCGTTCGCTACTCTACCTGAATCATCGAATCACAACCCTTTGTTAAGCGTTACGACAGAGGTCAAGACCATCACAAAGGGCATCGATGCGAATTATTAAATCATCGGCATTAGGAGGTTTCAAGATGTCTGCAATCCAAGACTTTCTGACATTTGTTATCGAATTTATCGCTATGTTTTCGTTTCTAGCTATGGTTGTAGATTACATCGTAAGACCCTATCATACAACGCTACCCATGCAGCCACGCTTAAAAACAGACTGCTGCCAAAGTATTTGTTGTGATGCTAACTTTACTAAAGCAGGCGTTGATCCACAGCCGCAAATTGCCACATTGGACTGGCTTTTATCGCAAATTACCTTAGTAGATGAGATTGCTGATGCGCGTGACAAAGACGTTATCGAACTAGCAAAAGTTCGGGCGATCTCACTCGTAAAGCCGCCCCGACTTGATTATGCGGCTATGACCGTTCAAGAATTGAGAAGTTTAGCTAGAGGCAAGGTTAGAGGATTTATGCAAATGAAGAAAGCCCAACTAATTGAGGCACTCGCTGCCACTGCGTAAAAATTGTCCCTTGCACTGTAATTAACAGTAAATGGTTAGCTCCTACATTTAAGTTTAAAAGAAAGGCAAGTACCTAGACACAAACACCGCGTTCTCATTCCAGCCCTAAGGTAAAAGCTTAAGAAGTAGGGATACAAGCGCGGTTCAGCTAACATGGAGGAAAGACAAATTTGCCGACAGTAGAACAAGCTTTCGCCTGCATGCGAGTGTGTCAAATGCTCTCAAACAGCTACCGAGCTATTTATGTATTTCGATATGACACAAGGAGACAAATTGTGTACATCCAAGCAGGCACCGAAGTACAAACTGACGAAATTGAAGTAGAAATTCCTCAAGGCGGACTTTGGAGATTCATCTGATGACAAAACCAAACTTTAAAGAAATGAGCCGCGCTGACCTCAGAACTTATGTGACAGATCATCGAGATGATGAAGAAGCATGGGATGCTTTTTTTGCAAAGATAGAACAGGAGAGAAGCCCTGATACCAAGTGGTATCCAGCACCTTTAGATGAGGAGAGCATCAGGATCGGGGAAGAAGCCATTCGCCAGAAAATTCAGGAAATCGAAAATAGGAGATCGCGCTAAAAACGAAAACTAGATGAGAACAGCAGAGATGATTGTATCAAGCACTCTATCTGCTTGCTAAGTTATTTACTACTTAATGATGCTACTTGTTAACTTACTAGCTGGAAATTGAATTTCCAGCTAGCTTTTTAATTTTCTAGTTTGTAGCCGCAGCTACCGCTCTTGGGATGGACCGTTTAAGATCAGCCCATTAATGTCATTAATTACCATCCCTCAACTTAACCAAATAATTGCTAAGAACCGACTTCTACCCGTTGTAAAAGATGATAATGCAACCAAACAAGACGAAGCTAATTTTCAGCTTGTCATGAAACAGATGTTTCTAGGGCTACCCGTTGAACCCTTGTTAAGGGTTCACCCACACATGGGGCGCTGGATGCGTCAGATGAAAAAACTTGCTCCCGAATTGTTTCAACCCAAAAGGAAACTACTGATTGATACCCAGATTGTTGCACCTCTTGCCGAGAACGCATTTATTCAAGTTCATACTAATCTGGGGTTCAGGCGTGGCATTCCTAGGCTCTACGAGTGGGCAGTTCGCCGTCCAAAGTTAATTTGGCAAGACAGAATTAAGCTGTGGGCAGCGTGCGAGCAATACTCTGTGTCCCCCCAGCTAGTGCAACTTATCATCTTAGCCCTACATCCCTCCAAACCAGTTTGTAGAGTGAAGATAGGTTGGAACCAAGAGCAACACGCTCAAACCCAGCTATGGTTGAGTCAGATCGTTAACCAGTCCCTTGAAGAAACCCCAGTACGACCACAAGTTGAGCAGTCTATAACACCAATGCTAGACTTGGAAACGATCCCAGAGGTTACAATCTAGTTTGGCAGCACGGCACACTCTCTTAAAGACCCAGACCAATGCTAAACGCTTTCGCCAACACAACTGCAAGTGTATGCTTCAGGGTCGTGCTGGGAGCGTTACTAGAAAAGCTGAGCGGTGCGATCGCCACCGCCGATTCAACTTCTTAATTCCAGTTTTGCTCTAGCTATTAGCCCCAGGCACGACTTAGGTTGATTCACGGAGTACGAACAACGAGTAATAATTAAAAATCGCAGTTATGAACCCTGTTGAAAAGCCTCAAAAAGCTCCAAAGCAAACAAGCATTCTAGAAGTTGCTGCCTCAAACACTCTACCTTCAGCACAAGCAGAGCTAAAACCGTTGAGTGCGGAGGAAGCGATAATCAAGCTTGTGAGTTTAGCTCCCGATTACCCCAAGTTTAGCATCAAATCACTAGCAATATTTGGCTCCGTAGCACGGAACGAAGCTCGACCTAATAGCGACGCCGACGTAGATATTTTAGTAGAATTTTTTACTGAGCCGACATTTGATATGTACATAGATTTGAAACTACACTTAGAAACACTACTCAAAAGAAAAGTAAATTTAACAGATTTAAAGATGCTCAGACCAGAAATTATTCCAAAGGTTATGGAGGATGCTATTCCTATTAACTTAGTTCAATTTGATAGGGAAAGCCAGCCTCAAAATCACAGTATTCCTAGCCCAGAAGAAGTGATAATTTCAATTATTAGAAACTCCGAGCAGATTGCTCAATTTGGAGTAAAAGCTATAGCACTATTCGGCTCTGTAGCACGGGACGAAGCTCGACCAGATAGTGATGTAGACATCTTGGTGGAGTTTGAAGGAACGCCAACTTTTCGGAACTATGTAAAACTCAATCGCTATCTAGAAGACTTATTAGGGAGAAAAGTTGATTTAGTTGATTGGGATACGCTCAGACCAGAAATTCGTTCTAATGTAGAAAAGGACATCATCCCCATTGCGTGATTACAGATTGTATTTAGAAGATATTATCAAAAGCATTAATAAGATTCAGCGCTACACTTGCAGTATGAGCTTTGATGACTTCATAGCTGACGAACGTACTTTTGATGCGGTGGCTCGCAATCTAGAAATAATTGGGGAGGCTGTTTTAAACATACCCAAAGAAGTATGCGAACGCTATCCAGAAGTTGAGTGGCAAGACATTGGCAGATTACGAAATCTCTTAGCTCATGGTTATTTTAAAGTAAGAGAAGCAGTAATCTGGGATATTGTGCAAAATGACGTTCCGCTCTTGCAAGAACCAGTTAAGCGGATTTTAAAGCTAGAAAGTACGCCAGAATCGATGGCTAGCACAGAGTCCACTCAAGTATCATACAAACCTCAACGATCTATAGAACAACAATCAAGCTCTACAGATTTTAACACTAGATCCATATACCCACCCCAACGGGAACGAGCAGCAGCGATCGTACCTATTGCTCGCCGTTTATTAGAAGCAGGGCGTGCTCCCTACGCTTTGGTTCCGACTCAAGAAACCGGTCCAAGTCTAGAAGAATTAGAAACAAAAGATTACAAGCTGACGCTCGACAATCAAGCAAAAACCTTGCTAATTTCTGCCATAGACGAACGTGGAATATTGATAAAAGTTAATCTGGCAGAGCCAACTGAAAAATTAGAATTAGCTAAGAATCTCACGCCTAAAGATGTTAATAAGTGGTTGCAAATCAAACAGGATTTGGATAAGCGATCGCAATAAAAAAGACTCAACAACAATTAGACTTGTCAAATTCTCCAGCAAAACTGCACCAAGCATTCAACCAGACAGCACAACACCTACAGAGTCTAGTAGGATTACCGCTTTGATTGCTAAAAACTGCGACCTGTTGCCGCATTGCTGCTAAATAGATAGTAAATTAAAAGATGCACCAGCAAAACTGTTTTAACTAAAGCAATGCGACAAACCACTCAAACCACTCAACCTGTTCGAGTTCAGCAGTCTGTTTTAGTCAAGTGGATTGTCAAAGGTCGTAGCCTCATGGTGCAAAACCGAGTTCTTAATGTAACTAACTGTCAAATTGTTTTCTATCCACAAGCGTTGACAGAACTAGTAAAAGGAGATGTGGTCGAATCAGTGGAGTTTTGGTATCGCTATCCAGTTGCAGGTGCAACTTTATGTATCCCAAACCCTGAAACGGGCTTGCTTCGTCCTGCTAAAAGCACAGAGTTATTCAAGGTGAGCAATAGTCACAAGCAATGGGTTGTTCAATTTACAGGCAAAACAGCACGGATAATTCGCAGGCTCTACAAGCAGCTTTAACCTACTAGAATGATTTTCTAACTTGCTTCTTGTCCAGTGTCAGGTGCGATGAAGTCTAGAGCATTAACATTAGAGCGTGGAGTGCGCTCAGCCGAAAATCGTTTTGGTGTAGTCCCCCGTGGTGGTGCAGCTGAGGGTGGTGGGGTTTGACTGCCCTCTTCTGGTGGATCAGGCAACAACTTCTTGGCGTGTTCTACCCGTAAAAGCAGTTCTCGTGTGAGTTTTTCCGGATCGGGTGGTGGCACTCGTCTTGAGAGCGCAGGTCGCACGTGAGAATCCCACAACTGCTCGCACTCTTCTGCTCGTGTTTCATCTGACTTAGGAACCGGAATTTTCAGTGCGTAAGGAACCGAACCCTCTTTACCTACTCGGTAACCAGGGTTGGTAATCACGCACCAACCTTCAGTGAACTTCAAGATTTGGTCTACCGTAAATAGAGGAATTTTTTGCAGTGACTCGTTCCAGCTTACCGACTGCGAGTTTGCCGAGCTACTTGTAGAGCGATTTTTCAGCTTAATTTCTTTTTCCCCGTACCGCTTGGAATACTCTTCAGCGGTTTTAGCATCGCCAGGGTTGAAGAGGATGTGAGTAGAACATGCCGATGCGATCGCAGCGCCCATCTTCTCTCCGTAAGTTTCGTAGAGCTGGTTGAGCGACTGAATTCCTAACACGAAGCAACCGCCATTAGAACGGTACTCGTTAATCCACTGCGGCAGCTTATCCAACTTAATTGACGGTAACTCATCTAAGAAGATGGCGAGCGGGTCGCGTCGGGGTACAGACAAGTTGGAAACAATGCACAAGTGAATAGCTGCTGCTAACAACGGTCCAATCACTGTGCGGCGTTCGTCATCGAGTTTGAAAATAATCAGCTGCTTGCCTTCAATCCGTTTTGGAATTGTAGAACTGCCCATAAATGCGTGCAGCAGGTCAGCCTGGATGAATGAAGAAAAAGTACCTGTCGCCGTAGTCTGAATGCCTGCAACAGTTTTCTCAGCATCCTTACTTGATAAAAATTGGTTGAAACTGGTTGCGATCCATTCGTCAATTTGTTTTTGTTGCACGGCATAGTCTAAACGTTTGACTAGTCCAGGCAAGCGCAGAATCGCATAAAGCATCGCCATGTCATGAAACTTGGCTTCAGGGCTTTTCACTAGCTGAAGTAAGCCTTTAGCTAGCAAATCCCCAGCTTTAGAAAAGAATTCATCTGTTTTACCGCCACTTGATGCATTGCGGTTGATGACCTGCGCTAATTCTCCTGCCATGACGGAGTCTCGTTCATCTCGCAGGAAGTCTAACGGGTTAAGGATATCGCTAAACGGTTCGCCAGGAGCAAACACAAATACTTTATAGCCATAGCGGGCAGCCAAGGGTGCGTGCAACCGCATTTGGTCTCCTTTCTTGTCGTAGATTATTGTGGGTATCCCTTGAGCAAACGCACTTTCGATCGCTCGATCAATGCAGCCAAATGTTTTACCAGAACCTGGCGCACCAATCGCAAGCATACTCCGCTGGGCATCGGGGAGCCAAACCGTAGGCGATACCCCTAGCATAGTTTGTAGTCGAGCAACGAATCCTTTACCTGTACCATTCCACCAGTAGCGAGGCATACCACACCACAGAGTCATGCGGTTATGGGCAGGCTTTTTTGGTGAGCTAGGCTCAGATTTTTTAGTCTTAGAACTAGTTGGTTGGACAGCATTTTCAGTTTGCGTTCTAGCAGAACGATTGTAAATTTGCAAATCCCGAACAATGTTTATTTGCTTGAGTGCCAGATTAGTCGCTGAAAGCTTTTCTGAAATACCTGCCAGCCGTCCAGTGGAAATCTTGCCCTTAGTGCTACCTGCCACGCGGAAGAGCGCCACTAGAAACAGCAGTCCCCCAATCATAGCCAAGCCTTCAGGGGTATTGTACTTTTGAAATATTTTGCCTAAGTCAATTGACGCCAGCGTTGGAGATGGCGCGACTTCATAAGTCAGATGATTCACGGTAGTAAAAAAACTTTTGTTGCTAATTATACCCAGTATTAATCATGATGCACTTCCTGCACGTAAAGCTTTGTTGAAATTTTGATAATCATAGCAATACTGCGTGCATTCAGTTAAGCGATCAAATTAACGGCTAACGCCTTTTTATTAGGCAGAATTACTAGCATAAATATGGCTCGAACCAGCAAATCAACCTCCAATCGCTCTGTACGCAATAATTCGGCAAAGCCATCAGCAAGAGCCGCATCTTCTGGTGCATCCCAAGCCCAATCGAAGCAAGCATCAAAGCCTAAACCCAAAGCGGCTAAAGTCGATCCCAACTACCAGCTTTCCCCAGAAGTACTCGGTGAAGAACACAACGAAGTTCATCCCCCCGATATGGCTTATGGCATTGTAGTTAATGATGAACCAGCTGGCATTCTCATCCCGCTCGATCAGTTGGAGGAAGCAGGTTGGACCAATCTCCCAGATGAAGATGACTTGACCACCTGCAAATTCGGCAAGAACCGAGTCACGGGACTGTTCCTCACCCAAGCCCGCGTGTTAATTCTGGGCAAACGTAAGGATTACATCCAAACAAAATCAGAGGGAGACGAGTTACCTGAGTTCGTCGGCTTTTACGATGAAAAACGAGATGACTACGATCCAGAAACGATGGAAATCCGCTCGGATTATGCCTTTATCTTTCTGGATGATGACAACCAACCCCTGCACACTGTTGCTGCGATCAAAATTAGCTGGCGCAAAATTGCTCGTAAGGAATTCAACAAAGCCATCCGCAAGTTCAGACGACAACTGGAAAAGGCGTTTGTGGACTACTGTACCAAAAAGAAAATCCGAAATGCGTCCAGCAAGCCAATTACTTATTCTGGCAAGGGCGATGCGTGGCACGCCTGTGCTATCCTCGACCTCGAATTCGTAGCTGAAGACCGAGGCTCAGACCAAACTCATCCCTGTTGCATCACTGTCATTCGTAACAAACCTTCTTGGAAAACCTTTGAGGAAATCTTCTACTTTGGTAGTGTCAACGCCTATCAGCAGCTAACAAGCCAGCGAGAGGAGATTATTGGTTTCATTGAAACTTCATCTCCTGTTCCGGTACTGCCTTCTAGCTCCAGCGAGCCAGAAGTAGCAGACTCAGACGAGTTTGATGAATCTGACGATGACTTCCTCGATGTAGAAGCCGAAGAGGTGCTTGACAACGATGAAGGGGATGAAGACGACGATGAGTTTGACTTCGAGGAGGACGAAGACTAACTAGCACCGTTTAGTTAATTGGTTGTGGAAGGGCTTTCACAGCCAGTTAACTTCAGGAGAGTTTTGCTGCTGAGCGATCGCCACATTTATTTTGCTACTGACTCCTGCTTTAACCATCTTCAAAAGAGAGTAACGCGCTTTTGTGGAATGATTATTACAATGTCAACTAAGCCCCCAGTTTATCGTGGGAGAACGTGAATTGTGCCCATACAAATGAATGACTTACTTAATGTAAATTAACGAACTGTACTTGAATTGCGTGAATAACGCGATTTAGAAGAAATTGGGGATGGAGATTTTGTAGATGTTGAATTGGCGTTTTTCAACAGTACGCCATCAACAGTTTGGTACTGCTGCCCGTTAAAGCACAGGTGAGTTTGGCGCACGAGCTGTTGCTGCGTTTTGTCAAGCTGAACCACTTCTAAGCAAGGCAACACTTGGTTTTGTTGAGGTAGATCGCTAGCTTTAAATAAGGCTTGTCCATTCGGTAAATTGGGATCGAGGTAAACTGAAAAAACCTGAGTGGCTGGCTGATTTTTCCTTAACCACACACCGCTGTAGAGGCATCCTAATGCGCCACACAAGTCTGGCGTGTTGAAGTTGAGTACAACTAGTTTACCGTCACTGCCATTGACTTTCCAGCCTTGCATTGACTGAACGAGCTGCCCAACCGCTTTCCCACTTAATGTACTGTTTTGAGCAATGACTTGCTCTAACACGGGTTCAGGGACTAACGCGGCTGCTTGTTGCCAAGGAACACCACCGGCACCTACGCTGCATCCAGTGAGTCCTAACAGAGAAGAAATCAACAAAAAGAGTCCTAGCCCGATCCGAAACCACCAAGCAAACCGCTTCAACCAAATAGGAGGTAGGGGTAGCTCGCTGCTGGTTTCGTTGGTTTTGCCCTTGCTAGAAGCTAACACCAGTTCAGCAGAAACAGGCTGTGTTGCAGCATCAAATGGTTGTAAATTTAGCGATATCTGCGATTGCTGAGACATAATCGTTTGGAGAAAGGTAATTAATCCAAGGTTGCAGGTACAGCAATACCTAGCCGTTTCAGCGCCCAGGTTTCTTCCGCAAACCACTGCTCGGCGGATTCTGAAGCGGAGATTGCTTGTTGTTGGAGTGCCGATCTACCCATTTCATTGAGTTCTTTGCGGTATCTTTGTAGAGTCAGTTGTTGTGCCACAGCTAAAGGCATCGAACCAGCTAGAGGAGTGCGATCGCCTGTGGGGTTGTAAAACAAGCGCTGGCAAGTTTTGCCTGTCGCTGCAACCACTAGGTCGGTTGCATCTTCATCCCCCTGCTCGTAAGCAGCCAAGAGATAGTAAGCTTGTGCTTGCAGTCTAGCAGTACCGATCTGTTCAACTCGCTCAAGCCCAAGGGGTGCGATACAAGTTTGATAAGAAGGTAGACGGGCTTGAGCTGAATGACAAAAGGCTGTTGCGATCGCGGTGGCTAGCCCCATCGCAAATAGCAGAATAATTCTGAAAATCTGATGCATTGCTTCGTCAACTTGCAAAGTAGTTTCGTGGATTCACTGCTCGACCGCTAAACGGGTTGCCTGCAATCGCTCCTTCTCTCATTTCAATGTGGAGAGTGGACGAACCAGTAAGAGCGATTAGGTCGCCCTGTTTGACTTTAGTACCGACTATCGGTTGGATAGAAGTCACGTGCGCGTATCGGGTTTGCCGTCCGTTGTCGTGTTCCAGCACAATTGTGTTGCCATAGCCTTCTGCGTGTCCTGCATAAATGACTTTCCCTTCTGCTGCGGCATAGATAGGCGTGGTTTCAGCCACCTCCACGTCAATGCCTTTGCTGTGCTGGTTGCTTGCCGCAACCGCTGGTGCGCCAAACTCGCGCACTACGCGATAGGAGTCTCGAACTGGGAAAATCGCAATTGGCAAAGAACCAGCCCTACCAATTGGAGCACACGTCAGAGTGGTGTTGCTAGCCTGATAACGAGCTGCTACTTGCCTTCCGTAGTCTCTGAGGCTCAAACTTCCCAGCGTATCCGAGCTACTTCCATCAACAGCACTGTAGAGACCACCAAAATGCATCTGGGCAACTCGCTCAATCAAGCGACCGCCTGTGAAGAACTGGCCTGTCGTAGGGTCAATTTCTTGGCTGGCTCGTGCGATTGCGCTTGATAGAGAACTGTTGAATGCTCGGTTTTGATCTTCTGGTGGGAAATACTGCATCAATTCGGCTGGGGCCGGTTCGTACCCCCTACTGACTTGCTTCAAAAAGTCCTGTCCGTTTGGTTTAGCTGCAATTAAACTAGTAGCGTACTCGTTATAGCTCATGAACTGGTAGCGACCGAGTCCGCGCCCGCAGTTTCCACCCCCGTCAGCGCAGGTGTAAACGCCGATCGCCATAAAGTCACCACTGGCAGCACTTTCAATTGAGGCGATCGCCTCCGACAGTTCGCTCAACTTGAGCGTAGAACCATTGGCAGAAGTGAAGCAGTCTGGTGTCAGCAGGTTGCTAGTGCCAGTTTGCCCACCACCATAGGAACTGGACATGCTGCGGGTAGCGCCTGTAGGTTGGGACGAGGCAGAAGAATTTCTCTTCTCCTCCAGAAGGCCAATGAAAATAGGTGCATTAACCTTATAGGTGAAAAAGGGTATCGGACCAATGAAGTAGGGGGTGCAGCCAAGATCGGGAATTCCTCGGTTACAGAAGCGAAAAAACAACGCCGTATCTACCGTATCTGTTGCCTCATCTGGTTCTGTTACCACTACTTTGAAAGCAGAACCAAAAGGGTGGCGTCCGGTCGGTTCCTTTCCACCATTAACTGCGCCTAGGATGCCAAAACCACCTTCAACTTCCTGGTATTTGCCAGAGATCCACTGCTTACCTTCTAAATTAGCTCTAGCACCTCGCCCTGCGTTCTCCAGATCGTCGAGTTCGATGTAGGCGCAGTCCTTTTCGTCACAAGGTACAGAATACCCTTGTTGGTCTGAACCGGAAACGGTGTTATTTCGATGCATTTCCGACGAACCGTAGATCGTGTCAATCCGCATTACCACCGAGCCAACTTCTGTAATTGGAGTCGGGAAGTCAGAAAAAGCAACTTGGTTGAGGCTTGGCACGTTGCTAACAAAGCTATTTTGCCAGTTCGCAAAATTTTGCAGCTCAATTGCTCTTAAGCTGGGAATGGAATCAATACTAAACGTTGACAAGTCAATTTGATTGAGCTGTAACTGACCAAGCCTTGGATTGGTGACAATATAAGCCAAAGTTGCAGAGCTGCCAACCGTATTACCCAGTTGGGTTTGAAGTAGCTTTGCAACTGGAGGCACATCTGCAACTGTTAGATTGCCCAGACCTGGCACAATCTTCACCAATTGTTGGAGAGTTTGCTCTCCTGCCAGCGTAAAAGCATCTAAAGAAACTTGAGAAAGGTTCAGTTCAGTGAGTTGACTAATAGCATCTAGAGAAAATACCTCTAAACTGAGAGCATCTGAAAGATCGCCCAGCTTCAAGTATTGATCGGGAGTCATGCCAGCACTCCAGTTCCGGCTGAGATCGTACCCTACCGTCTTAGTGTAGGCACTACCATCAAATGAGCCGTTAGAGGCGATCGGTGGCATACTGGCTAAGCTAATTTTGCTCCAATCTGGCAACAGCACGTTAGTAGTTCTCTCGCCCATCGGGACTTCCCAAACTCGTGTTGGGAACCGTCCCGACTCTGCTTTTGCAACTGCTGCCCAACCGGACCAAGCAACTGTAATCAAAATGAATACAACAAGCACCTTGCTCAAGTGCTTTACCACATCAGCAGTCATAACAAATATTGCCAAAGTAAACAATCGCTAGACAGCAGAAATTGTCTAGTTTTTCAAGGCTAGAAAGCGAATGATATTTAGTTGTCCAATGTTTTAGTACCTAAAGTTCAACTACAGTTCAAAATCCTCGTACTTGTAGCCCTTTTCGGCTGAAGGATTGTTAAATTGGGGATTAGGATTAGCAGCAGTCTCGGTGTAGGGCGAATCGGCGTGGTTCACTTCAAACACGTTCTCCTGGTAGCCGTTGCTGAAAAGATCTTCTTGCCAGCTGCTATCTCCAGCTCCAAACACGTTGGTGCCACCATAGCCTTCAGTCTCATACCCATTCGATCCATAACCATTAGAGTCGTAACCGCTAGAACTGTAGCCATTCGTGGTGTAGTTTTCGTCTTCGGGTAATCCGTAAGTATTCATTTCAGTTAAATCTTTAAATCAAGTACCGCAGCCCTACTATAAATGTATTATTGTTAATTCTAATTATCAGTATTTTTGAGTAAATTTCAAATTATCTTTATACATAGTTTAAAAAATATCCAGTTATAAATAAACAATAAAAGTCTTAATATTTCCATACTTTGTAAGGAAATCAAGAATCGAGTAAAAATCATGTCAAGTTTTCTTAAGGTATTAGTAAGGTTATAAAAATCACAAAGTTTTAATTAGAGAGCAAACGAGCTTTCTGCCTAGCTACCGCTTTTAATTAAGTGCGTTTTTATGCTTGCCCAAGTGCTTGGCAGCGGGATTTTTCTAAGTTTGTAGTTTCATGATACCGACTCACCTTTATCCTCTCTATCAGTCCATTACTCAAAACCCGCCTTATGGTTGGTTTCCAAGCTCTCCCGATCTAATTGAGCGAATGCTAAAGCTAGCAACGATTACGCTCGGAATGCGAGGGCTTGACCCATCTGCTGGTTCTGGAACTTTAGCTTGTGCAATGCGCGAACGAGGGGCAGTTGTGGACGCGATCGAGATCGACCCCAATTTTCAAATGTTGCTGAAGCAGCAGGGATTCAATCTCGTTGGCACTGACTTCTTGACTACCGAACCTCAAACGCTCTACGACATCATTCTTGCCAACCCACCGTTTTCCGATCGCCACACCAGAGGGGTAGATCTGGAACACATTCAACGTGCATTCCACCTATTTCTTGCTCCTGGCGGTCAATTGGTGACAGTTGTCAGCGCATCGATGAATTGCAAGAACTGTCCTCGTGCGAGAGCGTTTCGAGCCTTCTTGCAACGCATTGATGCACAAGTAGAGAAATTGCCACTAGAGATTTTTTGGCAGAGCGATCGCCCAGTAACGGTTGAAAGTTTCTTAATTTCAGCTCGCAAGCTACCGCTGCACGCTAAGTAATTTCCAACTCCAGATTTACGTCTCCATGATATGCGCTCTAACTTCCACACTGCGGGATTACTCAACTCCTAATTACCTTCTGATTCAAGATGAAAAAACCCTAGCTCGGCAGCTCAAGGCAATTCAAAGCACTGCTCTATTCGGGATTGACTGTGAAACGACAGGACTCGATCCCAAGCGCGATCGCCTCCGGCTGGTGCAGATTGCCGTTCCCCACGCGAGAGTCCTGCTCATCGACTTATTTGCGATCGCACCAAAGCACCTCAAACCGCTTCGGCAACTCTTAAACAGTCCTGCCCTGAAAATAGGACACAACCTGAAGTTTGAGTGGCAATTCCTTACTCAAGCTGGATTAGGGTTAGCTCATCCTTTCTTCGACACGCAACTAGCATACCGAATCTGGAGTGCGGGGATCAAAACTAAACTGTCTCTCAAATCAGTTGCTAGCAAACTGCTGGGAGTGAAATTAAATAAATCATTGCAGCACAGTAATTTTGCTCAAGCTGAATTGACCTCCCAGCAACTCCGATACGCTGCGATCGATGCAGCCATTCTGCTGGATCTATATCCCATCCTGCACGGCAGACTCAAACAAAGCCAACTGCTCGAAGTCGCTCGATTAGAGTTTAGTTGTATCCCTGTCACCGCGCAGATGGAACTCAACGGGATGTTACTCGACCTCAGCCGTTGGCAGGGGTACGGTGCATCGTTAGAAAAGCAAAAAGCAGCCGCGCTTGCAGTGGTGAAGCAGCTTTCGATTCCTGGCAAGCAACAACTGTCGTTGTTACCAGAAATAACCGATACTATCAACCCCAACTCACCCAAACAACTCCTTGCGGCACTACAAGCGATTGGTGCGCCGATCAAATCTACAAGCGAAAAAGAACTCGTCCCGCTGGCGGGGCAATTCCCAGTCATTCAAGCATTGCTGGATTACCGCAAGCTGCAAAAGGTACTAACTGTTTTCGACACTAGCCTACCCAAACACATCCACCAGACGACGGGTCGGATTCACGCTAACTGGTTTCAATATGGAGCTAAGTCTGGCAGATATAGCTGCCGCAACCCAGCACTGCAAACCGTTCCCCGCAATAAAGCGGCACGGCAATGCTTTGTGGCTTCCCCTGGCTGTCGAATTGTCAAAGCGGACTACAGCCAAATCGAGCTACGTATTGTTGCCAAGTTGAGTGGAGATGCGCGGCTGCTGCGGGCGTATCGCTTAGGAGAAGACATTCATCGCCTGACTGCTTCACTGATTACAGAAAGACCCATTGAAGAAATCGCCCCAGAAGATCGAACGCTAGCAAAAGCGATTAATTTCGGACTGATTTACGGTATGAGTGCTGTCAAACTCCAAGTCTATGCTGAAACCAAGTACGGCATTCGCATGTCACTGGAGGAAGCTCGTCGGTTCAGGAAACGATTCTTTGAAGCATATCCGGGCATCAAACGTTGGCATGATATGCTAGCAGGACTGGTCTACGGTCATCAGAAAGTAAGTGAGATTCGCACGCTCTTTGGCAGACGCAGGCGATGGAGGAAAAAACCTCGGCTCACCGAGTTCTACAATCACCCAGTGCAAGGATTGTGTGCCGATATCCTCAAACTGGCTTTGATCGACTTAGAAACGGTTTTAATAAAGTTCGGCGCAAAGCTGATTGCTGTGGTGCATGATGAAATCCTGCTGGAGTGCCCAGAGGTTGTTGCTCTAGCGATCGCTCAACAACTCAAGCGATGCATGGAACGAGCTGCTCAGCCTTTCCTCGACCCGATCCCAGCTGTAGTAGAAGTTAAAGTGGCTGCTAATTGGGGTGGTGAATAAGGCTTACATTTCTACGTAGGGCAGTTGCGCGGGTTCCTCCTCGTCGCTCTGAAATAGCTCCTTGCGGGGTTTAGCAAATTTTGAACGATCAGGTCCTGCGACTGGCTTAGCAAACGTTGCATTATTTCTAATTTCTAACATTTGATTTTCCTCTCGAATCATAGCTGGGGTGAACTGCCACCGCTGCTGCTTCATCTCCTCAAAGGTGATTTCGAGGGGATCGCCCAGTCTTCCAGATCGATCGAGTTGGAAATATTTCTCTTCAGCCACTCGGCGCACGGCATTACCAATCTCAGCAGGCGTACACAGTCTGTATTCAGTCAGTAGTACGTGCCACTGGTCGTCAGTCCAAGGCGAAATCCCCGTTTTTTGTGCTTCGCAGAAGGCGGGAAAGTACTTGGCTAAGTGCAGGTTGAAAATGTCGTACCGCCCCCCGTCATGCGGTAGGTCTACAAAGTAAATGTCATCGACTCGGCGTTGCAACTCTAACGGTAGCATTCCCAAACGGTTGACCGTAGCGATGACAAACACCTGCGATTGATGTTCCTGCATCCAAGTCAGTAGTTTGCCCGCGCGTCTTTTGGACAATCCTCCATCTGCATTAGAATCCCAACCTGCGAATCCTTTGTCGAAATCGTCGAAATACAGAACTACAGGAGCCATCGCTTCGGCTGTAGCCAATAAAAATCGTAACTCTCGATCGGATGATATGGATGCCCAATCCACGGCCATCAGCGGCACCCCCATTTTTTTGGCTGCGAGTTTTGCTGAAAGACTCTTTCCAGTGCCAGGTGGACCCCAGAGAATTAAGCCTCTGGGAAACTTTAACCCATACTGCTTTTGTGCTTCTGGATTGAATAAAGCACTAATGCGATCGAGTCGTGTATCCAACAAGTCCAGTCCTGCTGCTGTTGGCACATCTGGATCGGCAATAAAGTCCAGTCCCCTACCACTAAGTTTGGCGAGTTTGTAAGACAGTACCATCTGGGCTAATTGCCCTACAGTTCGAGCAAAAGGAAGCGACTGAACGAGCACCAGATCGATCTCTCCCGCAGATAACCCCTGACAAGCTCTAATTAAGCGAGTTTGAGTATCAGCATCGGTTTGCAAGTTATTGTGAGATTGGCAAAACTGCTCGACTGCTTGCGTAATTTGTTGCAGGCTAGGTAAAGCATTGATCAAGACTGGGATAAAAGGCTGTAAGCTCGGCGAGAGTTCGATTTGCTCTGCCAGCAACACCCAATATTGACGAATCTTGCCCCAAGAAAGCTGTTGGAAAGCATTAGAAAGCTGATAAATCAAGTGATCGCTCAACTGCCCGCGCTCGTCAAATTGCAACACGCCTTCGAGCAAAAAAATTCCTGGTTGTGGAGTGTCAAGCAGATATTGGATAATATCGCGATCGCGCTCTGCAAGTGTTGTTGGTTGAAAAACTGTACGTACAGTATTTTCCACCTCCTGATTACCCAGTTGTTGAATGGACGAACAACCAGGATTCCAAAAATAAACAGGAAGCGATCGCTCCTCTCCCCAGCGTTGGAAGTGTTGAAAGATTTGACCTCTATCAGTCAAAAAATACTCAACCCCCACAATAAACGTGCCTCGGTCAGCTAGGGCTGTCCAATCAAACAAAGTTCTGTTCATACTGGCTTCATTGATGCTTAGTTTCGTTGCTAAATAGTTCCAGTAAATCTCCTATAAAGAAGTAACAAAATCAGTTGAAAAATTAATCGAGATAACTTAACACTGCTCTATATAAACATCGTCAATTTAACTTTGATAATCATTAGATTTAATCGATTAAATTCCAGAACTAAAAATCAATCTTTAACATAATAATAAAAAGTCTTTAAAACTTAATTTTTTATATCTGTAGCTGCCTTTGTCGTCCCCGCCTCCGTCGGTGCGTCCTTCTTTGCTGAAAGTCTTGTGGTTTTGTCTCTCCAAGATGTAAAAACCACTGAACATCTTTTTGAGTAATTAACTGCTGTATATGAATTTGGGTTTGATCGCCTGAGCGTTGGAGCATAAATAAACACCCCCGTCCTTTCACCTCCACTGTTAAGCTTTTCTCGGTCAATAATGGTTGTGCGTAAGTGATTTGATAAAGTCCTAGGTTCAATTGCCAAATATTACGGTTGGGGTCTACCAGTTTCGTTAGCCCCTGCTCGTGTGCTTGTTGAAAATAAGGAACTGCAATCTGAATAATTAACGAAGCTCGCTGTTGATTGCACATCAAAGTTCTAATTGCACCTGCTTTGCTCGGTTTTGTTGCTGACAGTTGCGATCGAGTTGCACGATAAGGGTTTTATTCTCATGCGAGTCAAATTGGGCGATCGCCTTTTCATTGGCTTCAACTTCAAAAGCCGCAGTTTGAGACGAGCCATGCTTCGTGCCAATCAGTTGCGCGATCGCCTCATCGTCTCGATCGGGTACGTAACTCACTCCTCGATACTTTTGCAAGCCAACAAATGAATAATCCCTACCTAGTTTGTTACCACTAAACGCAACTCCTTCAAGGGCATAAGAAATGCCTTGTTCGGTGACTCTGACTTCTACTCCAGCTGACTGTACCTGCTGAATGTAGTCTGGCATCGTGTCGGTGTGTGCCGTTGCCCAATTCAAAATTGGATAAAGCTTTTGACGAACACTAGGCTGCCCCAAACGCTTCTGCTGGCTAAATTCTCCAGAGGGGTGAGCGCGGTTTGGTTTGTCCCAACTTGGTTCTGTCGATTGTAAGTCATAAGCCTGTTCTAGTTGACGAATCAAAACTTCACTCCGGCGATAGTCCCAAGAATCGCTCACGATAGACCCATCCCCAATCCGAATCCGACTTGCCACCATGTGAATGTGGTCGTGAGCGGTGTCGTGGTGTCGGTAAACTACGTACTGAGAATCTCCAAACCCCATCCCTTGCAAGTAGTCTTCAGCAATATCCATCCACCGATCGTCATCCATTGTTTCGATGGGAATAACGCTTAAAGAAGCATGATAGACCGACCGCTTAAGTCGAGGATTGAGCTTGCGAGACTCGTGAAATTCCTTGACAAGCCCATCGAGTGTTACACTCCCCATATTTGTGCCAATTTGTCTTGCACCTGACTTGTTGTGTAAGTAATTGAGTATTTTGCGAAACGACGCACACTTAAACTGTTTTCCAATCATTCATCTTGCCTTTCAATCGTTGTTAAATTGACCAAGTCAGGATTTAGTACTTGCAGCTGCAATTGCCTAACCCGATCTTCTAACTCTTTCAACCATTCCACGTTGATATTAATGTCGCCTCCCTGCTTCTTTTCTTGGTTGCAGGCTCTAACAATTTGGTTGAGATGATTCCGAATCCAACCCAGCTGCAAATAAGTCTCTCGATTCAGCTGCGGCGCAGGCGGTAAAGTTTTCATCTTTAACCCAGCTCGACGAAAGTGCTCGTTTAAGCTAAGGTTGCCTGCTAATTCCTTAGCTTGTTTCTTTTCATCTGCCGTCAGGTAAATTGTCACCCGCTGGTTAGCTGGTGTTCCATCTTCTGATCGCGGTCTTCGCATAATCAAATCGATTGCATCACTACATCGCTAACAATACTGAGTTGGTACGTGGCAGTCCTCTCGCTTGCAAAAAAGCGATCGCACGACTCCATTCCCTAAGATTATTTAAGCAACTTACGTAAAATTTTTTACATATAAAAAACATGGCTTGCTACTCCGTCAACTCCACGTCCATCACCAACTAACGCACCCAACTTGGGTGAGCTTTAGGAAATTTAGACAAGTTGCATCGCAGTCCAATTGCAGGCTAATCGCGCTTTAATAAAGGTGCGATCGCAGTCCGGTCGGGGTAGGACGAGAAAAATTTTGTTAAATACATATTAATCCATGAAAATCGAGGGAGCGATCGGGGTTGGATAAAGGTTTGATGAAGGTATGTTTGGTATTTTGTAAAGGTCTAACCGCGATCAGATCGAGGAGTGATCGGGGTTGAATGAATATACCATGAAAGGGTGACAGCTTTGGGTTCAAAATTCGCCCCATCCTTGATGAAGCATTGTTTAAGTTGAAAATACTTCAGTGAATTTACGATTAAGCAAGTAAAATTAAATGCAATATACACTTCCATTTGCTATAACTTTGAGGGGAGAGTTTATACTTTCTCAGTAGTAAGTCAAGTTAGTCGCACCCTTCAATGCGATCGGCAATTCCCCTTAACTAAATCAATGGCGGATCTTACTCTCAGTTTCGATCCAGGGGCATCCCTGACCAAGGTAATTTATGAATTAGGCAATGAAGAAACTATTCGGCTCCTCTTAATGGAACCAGAGATGATTCAACTGCCTCAAAGTTCAATTGAGTCGTATTTAGTCAATCGGCAGGGGGTTGGGCAGGCTCGACCTGAAAATGAAGCCTGGGTGCAATGCGCGGGTGAATCAGAATGTCAAGTGGTGGGTTTTCTAGCTCGACAATTCCTAGCCTCCCCTCGCCTCAACCGACTCAAGTACGAATCTACCCTTCATAAAGTGCTGGCGGCGGTTGGGGCAATCGCTCAGTCTAGCGGACTTCCTAATCGCTTTTCTCTGGCGCTTGTAACTCCTTTACCGTATGGGGAGTATCGCAATCACCCGCAGCTGAAAGCTCATCTCCAAAAAGCTCTCAAAGACTTTCGGTTTCGAGGACAGCGGTTCAAAGTCAAGCTAGAAAGCTTTAATTGTCTACCAGAGGGGGCAGGGTTGGCACTAATCCAATGCCAGCAAAATGGAGTTGAGTGGTTTCAACGTCAGGCGATCGCGGTGTTAATGTTTGGACACCGCAACACCACTGCCCTGATCTTTGAACGAGGCAAAATGACCGCCGGACACACCACCAACTTGGGATTCCATCAATTGGTGCAACAGGCGATCGAGCGGACTTCTGGGCAAGAGTTAGTCTCTTTGACCGCTGCCATCTATGAGGCAGGAACTGAGTTAACTCCCAACAATCCCGTTCTGCAATCTTTAGTCAAGAGCCATAATCCAGATAACCAGGTAGTAGAACTGAAACAACTCATTGGGGCGATCGCTACGGCAAGAGTGGAATACTGGCGCAGGCTTCAAGAATGGCTGGATGCGGTGCTGCCTAGAACAATCACTCAAGTGGTGCTTTCAGGTGGTGCAGCAATGTATCTTTACCAAGAACTAGAAGACTACTTTCCCAGTACGCCAACTTACTGGGGTATGGACTTACAGCATCAAATTGAGCAAATCTTAGGCTTAGACTATCGTTCCTGTCAGTCAGGCAAGGAATCGCTGTCGTTTCGGTTAGTCGATGGGTTCGGTTTATTTTTAAAATTTAGAGCAACTCAGTCAGCTGTATGAATAAGCGTATAACCAAACAGCGCCAAGTCTTTATCTTCCGTTACCAGCCTTATGCGGACAGTTCTGATGATGTCCTTCTACGCTTTCTCGAAGCTGGAGATGGCATTCGCTGTGGTAGAGAAATGGCGATCCAGGCACTGCGGATGTGCTATTTAGCTCTAGCCTACCAATGGGCAGGCACT
The DNA here is from genome assembly GCF_002939305.1 of Chroococcidiopsis sp. TS-821. Lineage (NCBI taxonomy): Bacteria > Bacillati > Cyanobacteriota > Cyanophyceae > Chroococcidiopsidales > Chroococcidiopsidaceae > Chroococcidiopsis > Chroococcidiopsis sp. TS-821. The sequence continues at coordinate 228,599 of NZ_MVDI01000006.1, forward strand.
CTCAGCGATGAAGAACTTCGGCATGTTAGTTTGAACTGTTGTAATGCTCTAGAACAACAGCTGATGCACCTGCGACAAACGCTGCATTTGCCTGCCTCTGGCGCTTCTACTGCGAGCGCTGCTTTGGCGATCGCTCCGGTTACTACCCCTGTTAGCGCTCCCTTTGAAATAAGTCAACCCGTAGCTCCAATGGCTAGTCGTGCCAACTCAAAGCGTACTCGAGTCGTGAAATCTGATGCCCTGCTACCTGGAAAAGGCTCATTTCAAGACGAAACTGGATTATTTGACGGGATTTGATTTTGACTATTAAGCACAAAGATACAGCGTGGACACAACTGCACCGACTTGTTTAAAGCAACCTACCTAACCAAATGGAGTATTAGTTATTATGCCAACGATTCACTTTGTTGACGGCGAAAAGGGAGGAGTCGGTAAATCCCTATTTTGCCGAGTTATGGTGCAATACTGCCTTGATAAAGGATATCCGTTTACCCTAGTCGAAGCCGATCGCAGTAACCCTGATGTGGGAGAGTTTTATCCAGAAAATGTTGAAGATAAAAATGGCAAAAAGATTGTCCATTATAAACAAGCTATTTTCAGCGAATCGGAGCGCAAGCTTTATGAGGCAGACAAGATTTTTGAACTAGCGTTAGCCAAACCTGTAATTGTCAATTTGCCTGCTCAAGTCTTCACAACTGTTAATGATTGGATGGAACGCAACACGTTGTTAGATGTTAGTTCCCAGCATGGAATTGACATTTGCAAATGGTTCGTTTGCACGGGTGGTTTTGACAGTGTCAAACTGTTTGTGGAATCGGTCAATCATTTTGAAGGAAAAATTCGGCATATCCTGATTCGTAATTTGGGACTGCAAGACGATTGGTCGCACGTTTACGAGCGTAAAGAACTCAAAGATCTGATGAGCAAATACAGTATCAAAGCGATCGATTTACCTAAATTCAGCTACCGAGAGCGAGACTATATCGATGAATATCGGATCTCATTTGCCCAAGCGAGGGGACTCAATGAGTTGGGAGTTTTAGGGTTACAGCGCATCCATAAGTTTCTCAAAGAGGCGTATACAAACATCGACCAAACTGAAGTGTGGAGTAAGCCAGTGAAATCTACTCGGTCTGCTTCTAAGTCATCTAAATCAAACGCTTTGGCTGCTGCAACTGCTGAAACTCCAGCTACTGATGCCCAAGCCGTTGTGAGTGGTAAGTAACTAATTACAGTGAATAAATAGAATTCGATCTATGGCAACCAAGCCGCAAGTTGATGACGAAAACGAATTTACAGACAATGAGCTGGACGACGAAGACTTGTCCGAGTTGTTGGACGAGTCAGATACAAACGCTGCAATTGAGCCACTCACGGCTGAAGTACCTAAGAAGGCTTCAGAGAAAGTTATCTCTAATGGGATGACCCGTGAAGCAGTTAACCAACGCAAAAAGAAGCGATTGCTCTACGAACAACGGCGCAAGCAGCTCGACCGCACGATCCTGGCTTTAGCCCTGCGGGGAAAAGATGAGTCGTTCAAAGCCAAGGTCTACGAAATCGTCATCCAAACGGGACTCGATCCCGAAGATCCAGCTTTTCTGCTGCTGGTCGCTACGGGGCGATTAGAGCTGCTGCTGGAGGAATCTCCCAAAGAGCTAGAAGCGTTGTTCGACCAATGGGCTCAAGGCATTCACGCGCAACTGCAAAACTACCGAGAAGGACTGGAGCACTACGAACGAGCAGCTCTCAAAGCTCAAGAGAAGGCGATCGCCCAATCGGTGCAGGCGCTGCTCCAAAAGGCTGCTATTGACAAATTTCTACACTCGATCAATGCCATTTCCATTGCGGCTGGAGCTGTAGTACTCCTGGTAGCAGGGGGACTGGGTTCGGTGTTGGGAGTGGGGTGGACAACCTGGCAACAAGCACAGGTGGAGTATGCCCCTGGCAAACCTCGCCAGCTCACCCTAGAGGAAGTCACCGCTTTGAAGTGGGCAACCAGTTCTGAAGGGCAATTTGCCCGCAACCTGATGAGTTGGAACCAAACTCTGCTTGCCCAACAGGGATTCAGCCGCAGCCGACTGTGCGAACAAGATGCTAAACAACTCGGCGTCACACTGGAGTTGGAAGGAAGAAAAGCCAAGAGTGGGTTTTGTACCCTCTGGATTGTGCCGCCCAACCAACGCAAGTTTTGAGCGATGCAAAACTCTCTCTCATCTGAAAGGTGTTTGTGCGCTACCGCTGATAAATTGTGTGGTTTGATAAAACCAAAACTTAGCGATTCTGGTGGGTAGATTTTGACGAGTTGTGTGTCGCCTGTTGATGTTGGTTCTGCCTTATTCAACACTCACGCCTTTATGAATCACACTAAACTGACTTTTATTCTGTTAGGAGCGCTATTGACTGGATCGGGCTGTTCTGCTTCAATCACAGCCAATAATTCGGCGACTTCTGCATCAGTCCAACCACATGAAGTAGCACAGGCAATTCCTCAGTATCCTCCTCTTTATGAAGTGCAGGTACAAGTATGCGGTGACATCATAGTTTCACAGAATAGCAACGGAGAACGATGCGCTGCTAACAAATTATATTTGTGGGGACCTGTCGGAGAAACTCGTTTAGTTCAAACCGAGCTAGACATGCCACTGACTAGTAACTTGGGTCATCGAGTAGCTGTTCGAGCTAAAGGTTGCTACCCAGCTTACAAGCAACCGAATGAAAACCAATTTTACTGGGCAGGTATGGAAGTTCGCGTACACAAAGGTGGTAAAACATTGGTAGAAAGCAAAAAGACATTGCTTTCAAACGAGCAAGTGCATGAAGTTGTCAAAAACCGATTCTCTGGTGTAACGATTCAAGCCTTTGGTAGACCGGATTGCCAACCTGCAGATGTTGAGCGATATATGAAGCTCCAACAATCGAGGAAAATAAAAAAGATTTAACTTGTTCTCTGTTTCGTACTGTTTTTGTGACTCCATTAAAAAAATAACTACACCTACTATGTGTAGTCATTCAACTTTAGTGACAGAATCTAAGCTAAGATGCTCATAAGTATTTAAACCAGGGGTACTATGGCAATTGACCCCTCCTTTAAGGAACAAAAGAGAAGCCAAGCAGCAGAAGCGCTGCACTATTTTGAGTCAGCCCACAGGGAAGATTTGGAGGCGATTATTCAGGTTTTGGTGAAGATCGCACCAGCGGATTTAGCCGCATCTTGCTAACAAAGGCAGGAATTCAGGCGATCGCAAGCTTGGCGATCGCCAAGAAATGCTGTTAGCAAAACTTGCAAGTTTTGCTAACAGATTATTTATGCACGACGAGCCAGAACTCCAGGTACGAGAAGAAAAGCAGCACACACGCGCTGTCAACACGCGGGAAGTGACGTTTACCTGCACCGTATGCGAGCAGACAGTGATACAGCATCGGTTTCCTGGCCCTGTGCCGCAGTCCTGTAGTGACGAGTGCAAGCAGACAGCCCGCCGAGAGCAGATGCGGGAACTCATGAGAGCGAGACGCAAAGCCCAGCTGCCGAAGAAACGGGGCAGACCAAGGAAGACAAATTTGTAAAAAAATGAGCTACTCTCTTTGATGTAGCTCATTTTTTTGGGCTTATGATGCCTGTGCGATTCGCTCAGCCCGCTGTTGCTTGTGAGCGGCACGACGCTCTTTTACAGCGTCGAGGTTCTTGAGTCCGTAAAACTTGCGGGCTGCTTCCAAGAGTTGCTCTAGGCTCCAGTCAGCATAATCGCTGCGAAAGTCAGCGTTGTGCTGTTCCCAGTCGAAGGTCTGTCCGTTGAAGCGAGCTTTTGCAGTCAATTCCCGTCCAGTTTCCTCCCTAAGTACTTCGATGACCATTAGGCGTACCTTTTCGGCATAGGAAATTGTCCGTTCCAGAGCAGCAGTGCGGGTCGCGGTTTTAGCAGTGTTCTTAGCCATTTTCTTCTCCTTATTCACTATTGCTTGGCTTTCCTCACGAAAATCGCGTCGGCAGACGCAATCTATTCAATTCAATCCAATGTCTAAATTCATTAAATTGAACTCGTAAAACCTACAACCTGCAATCGCCTCCGCTCTCTAACTTCCACGGCTGTTTCACGGAACTGTAAAAAAAATCCCAGACTTTATTAAGGACTGGGATTTCTTGCAGGCATTACAGAATTTAGTTTACGCGAGTTCGATTTTGTCTCCCTCTAAATCCTCCATCTCCAAGCTGTATCCTGCATCCTCATCGGAGAGGTCTGCAAAGCCGCCTGCATTGGCGATGCGCTCTCGTCGGCGCTGTTTGTGTTGAACTCGGCGTTCTCGGATTTCGTCCAGGCTGTTCAAGCCGAACTTGATACGTGCGTAACGCATCAATTCCTTGAGGGAAGTTGCTCCGTAGTCCTTACGGAACTGAGCGTTGAATTCTTCCCAGTCAAAGTCCTGGTTGCTGAACCGAGCGGTAGCGGAGAGTTCACGACCTGCTTCTTCCCGCACTACTTCCAGTACCATCAATCTGATCTTTTCCTGATACGGAATGACCAATTCTAATGCTGGTGTGTGTTTGCGCTGCTTGGTGGATTTGGCAGACTTACGAGTTGCAGTTGCAGTAGCCATGATTTTTTCTCCTTTTGGTTGTTTGAATGGCTCACGAGCATTGCGTTGGCAAACGCATTCCAGTTCAATTTCGCTTCGAGTCAGTGCGGGTTGACGCTTTCTCAACTTCTTCGCGGTGATCGCCGCGAAGCTTGGTTAATCCAAGGTGCCAAATTTAATAAAAAAATCCCTGCATCTACTCGGTCTAGTTGCAGGGATCGCGCAATCGCCTTGTTACAATCGCCTTTTTGGTTTCAGCCGATGCTTTCGCTATTCCAGCTCGTCGTCTTCCTCGTCCTCAAAGTCCTCATCATCATCGTCAAGGTCATCCTCATCATCCCCTTCGTCGAGATCGGACTCGGCTGCGGCATCGAGGTCGTCCTCATCGTCGAGAACGCTGTCATCAAACTCTTCATCATCGCCTTCAAGGTCTTCGTCTTCAGACTGCTCCAGGATAGCATTGCGCCGCTCCAGTGACTGCCTGTTGAACTCTACTAAATCAGCCACAGCTTGAGTAGGCTCTTCACTAATGGTGTCGTAAAAGTAACTAGCGATTTTCGCCATCACTGGAGCTGAATACTTGGGCGCTTCGGGCTTACCGAAGAGGAGTACGAATACTTTATTGTTCCATTTTTGCCAGTCAAAAGTGCCATTATTTTTGCGGACTTGGGTTTGCAAATCCAAGCCCATCTTTTCCCTCAAAGCATGGTAGACCTTTAAAGCCACTCGCTTTTTGCGATCGTTAAGGTTGACTTTATAAGTCTTTTTGAGAGTTGTAGTCACCCGCCCAATTAAATCGTTTGCAGAAGCCGCAGGTTTGGTAGCGGTATTAGTAGTAGCCTGAGACTTGGCATTGGCTGTAGCTGAACCATTTTTGTTGACAGTGGATTTAGTTGTAGTTGCCATAGATACGAATCACTAAATATTACGGTTTACCACAACTAAAGCCACGGACGTGGCTTTCCCTTCGTATCCATTTCCTCGATTTTCCTTACCTCCCCCTTCTCCTCCAATTTTCAATTTTTTGCGTATTTAGTTCTACCGGATAAAGATGGCGATCGCCGCTAGAAGAAAAGTTTGCTGAGGAGAGAAATGGCTTACCTAGAGCGAAAGCGGCTAACAAAGGTAAGTACAGACTTTTCTAGGAGATTGAGTAAATCTGAAATAGACATGCGTGGTTTTCTTAGTCTACTCTCCTGAGTCTGGAGTACCTCATGCCTTGAGTCGGGAGATAGGTCATACAGGTAAATCAAGAACTGATCTGCACTCTAGGCTTCAACCCGAAACTGGCGCGCGAGATGCAGCTGGGAAATGCTTGAGGTTATCTGTTACAATAACATGCGCTTTTGCAATTAAAAAAGCAGCCGCCAAAACGTGGCGATCGCCCTCGTCATTATCCATGAACCGAAATAAGTGTAAAGATACTAGACCTTATCTGTTGTGCTGAAGGAATGTCAAAGTTTGTTATTACTGGGTTCTAAATTGAAAACAATTCTTGCTCTGCCAAAAAAATAGTATGTTCAACCTCATGGATTAGACGCAGTACAGCCGTTAGTTGCCACAGCGCAACGACTAGGTTTATTTAGCAGTTTTTCAAAAACTTGCTAGAGCTTTAATCTTGTTCAATATGCCAAGAATCACTGATAGTGATACGGGGTTTTATTGAATTTAAGTATGCATAATTAGTTGCGTAGTGTAAAAAATCCTCTATTCTATCTAATAAAGATTGTTGATTAACGCTTCGTTCCACTAATTCCATTAAAACAAGGCAGTTTACCTGTGCATCAACTTTATTAACATCTATATATTCAAGCTCTGGTATAACTGAGTTGCCTCCTAAAATACTAGGTATATAATCAATCAAGTTTTTGGTTTTTTCAGTAAGACCTTCTTTAAAGGAAAAAGCACAGGCGGCTGCTGCAATATCTGCTATTTGTATACCAGGAGATGTTTTAGATTCAATGAATTGAATATCTTGCGATAGATTAAAAGTAATTGGTTGTTCTCCGCGTTGAAAGAAGTCTATAAAATTTTTATCTTCATTTCCAATCATATTATTAAATAGCGATTGATCAGATTGCAAAGGCTTACTAGCATCACAAAATACTTTAAGTTGATAAAACTCTTGTCCCCATTCAATAAGAAGAGAATACAGAGCCGTGGTGGAAAGCTCTAAAACCCATTTATCTGTGCCTGTGGATCTTAAACTATCTATTTCTCGATTGATCTTATTTTTATTGTAAAGACAGAAAGTCTTTATGGTATCAAGAATAGGAGAAATTTCAGGAGTACTAGAGGAATCAAAAAGATAACAATTCTCTTCGGAATCTAATTCTGGGATAAGCTTTTGAAAATCTTTAAAAATTTCTTCTGCATACTTATCCTGACCCTCAAAATGAACGTACAAAATATTGCTGATAAATCTGTGAAATTTAATTCGGTAGAATAAACTACTTTTTTTTGCTAATACTGGCTCAAAGATATATTCAAAAAACTTACAGGCAAGATTAAACTTTTTATGAAAAACAGCTACTTTAATGCGATTGTTTAAACGACTCAAAATATGTTCTATAGCTTTTCTTCCACGGTCGTGCCTTAAAAGGTTCTTTCCTTTTAATTCATTTCCTTCTAACTGGCAATCTTTAGTGACTTTATCTACACATTCTTTAGCTTCATCTTCATTAATGGCTACACTGGCATAAGCAAAATAAGGCTGCTGTTTATCCATAAGGTTATTACCAGTAAAGCCTGCTTCATCACAATAAATTTCTTGGATAATTCGCTTCATGTTTATTCCACCTAGTTAAGCGGTTTCCATGGCGACAGTACCTCAACAGTATTATTCCCAAGGAAAAGCCGATCGGTAGCTTATGAATCTGGGGTTACTTGACTAATTAATAAAATCTGTATGCTAGAGAAATTAAAGCTGTCCGAGCTGCTTTTTATTCATCACGCTCATCTTTGCGACCTTCAGTAGTTCCAAGGCTATTCAAAGTCTCAGTTCCAAACACCTGCTCTGCTAGCTTGCGCGATCGCTTCTGCTTGTTTCACTAATGCTTCCGAGCAGTTGTTTAGATATGTCTCATACACATACGCTAGGCTGCTGCGTACTTACTTGCTCAGTCTGCACCAGGTTACTGCCAGCAAATACCTCTGCAACTCTCCTATTGACGGCAGAAATTTATGAATGCTAGCAATCAAGAATGCAAAATAGTTGTATACACTTATATCGGTCGCAAACACCATGCCGCTACCTCACCCCGATCAACTACCTAAAATAATTTCTGCCCAAGTCGCTCGGCAGCCTGGATTTCAGCTAGGCTCAAATGATTGGATTGACTTAGACGACGAACCAATCCTAACGTCTTCAGTCAACCCAAACAATAGCCGTCTGTACGATCGCTACAACAAACGAGCAATTGCACTGCAAAACGAACCAGCCGACGAGCTGTTAAATCAGCCAGATGGCATCGAGTTAGTCTGAACTGAGGAGGCGATCGCATCATTTACTGCTTTGGGTGTGATGTATCGGTATTTTGTGCCACTACGCAGGTCGAAGTACGCAGCAAAACGGGTCAGCTCGCCGTTTACCAAATCTAGCGCCAGAGCGGCTGCAACTGTTGCTGCTTGAGCATTAACTACCAAGCTTTGCCGAGCGAGTCGTGCTAGTTCGGCACAGGACAATCGATTTTCCTGGAGTTCTTCCGGCTTGTCTACCAGCATTTCGGGGGCTTGTATGCCTGGGCTAGGTAAGCTCAAGCAGCCCAAGTTTGTAAAGCGATAGTCGTTTGGCTCGACTGAAAGACTAGAGCCAACCAACACTTGTCCGTGACGATCGCCATTGCCAGCGTCAATCCACCACACGCTTTTTTGGCTACGATAGTGGTTGCAATCGAGAGCCTGATGGAGCGATCGCCGCCCAGATGCCCTGTCCACGCAACCGATCAAAACTGTTAGCGTGTTAGGGCGATCGCCCCAATAAGATTGGTAAGTAATCCACTGAGGGTGAAACGCTAATGGTACTGCCTCAATTTCAATACCGTGAGCTAGAGAGTAGCGGAGCGCTAACGTTTGAGCCTTATTGCGCCCGATCTCTGCTTCGCAAAAGCACTGTCGAATCGTGTTTTTAGCTTCAACTCGATCTGGGTCTACCAGCGTAATCTTAGTCGGCTTGCCAGAGCGAATTAGGTCTAGTGCAATCCTGACAACCAGCCCAACCAGGAACGACCCCGTTCCTCCACACCCAACAATCCAAAAGTGAACGCGCTCGTAGACTAGCGTGACTGGAACAGCCTCTACGATGTCATAGTTGAGGGACATTGCTGTTCTCCCATTTATTGTAGTAGTAGCGGCTATCTTGCAAACCAAGATCCTCAAAGAAACACCCCCCTTTCAAGTCAAACACCCGAGCAAGTGGTACATGCCAGCAATGCCCAAACAATCCCACACGCACGAGCATTTGAGGTCTTGGGCTACGAACCTTGCCCATCACGCCATAGAGCCGAAACCCCGATGACTCGTCCCGATCGTCGGTAGGAGAGAAAAACGCTTCCATCGTTCCATGCGAGTGAATCTCAATTGCTGCATTGCAAGTAGATGAGTTAGCGCTCGTATCGATTGGCTGACAGCTCGTCGCATCCTGCTTTTGTTCGGGAGTAACGAGTTGCCAATGCCCCTGAACCCACACCAAATGAAACAAAGCCTCTAGCAGGCGATCGGTTGCTGGGTCTATCGCCTGACATGCCACTACCCAAACGTGCAACAGCAACTCGATTGGCACTAGCGGTTCTACTTTCAAGTAAGGCTCAAGCGAGACTAGCCCTTTCAGAGGCTGGTGGTAGTTGATCGGCATTAGCACGTTGATGCCAGGTCGAGTAGCTCTGGCGAAGATTCCATTCTGCCCGACCCAATACTCCAGGCCGCTGCTGGAGAAGTCTGGCAGTGGCAAACTATAGGCAAACTGATGTCCGACAATGCGCTCGTCAATCAATTTCATCAAACAAATACTCCTGCACTAACTTATCGAGCGTCATTGCTCTGCCAATAGGCAGCAGAAATCGCTCTGGTTGGGCATAGCGCCTGCTAGACGTGCAATGTAACTCCACAAGCTGTTGGCGAATGTCGTCTTGGTAAGCCTTCTGTTTGGATTTTCCCTTCACTAGCTCTCCTGAAAATTGGCTACTGATGAATAATTCCCAAACTGCTGGGATAGTTTGTCCGCTAGCAGATGGAGGCGTATTTTCTCCCCAGCAAATCTTTAGGTCGGCGTAAATATTTGGTAGGGGTGGGTGAAAGCAAACTGCATCCGGAGCGAACGCTTCAACCGCCACTGCACACAGCCAATAATCCTTCTCCAGTCCGATCAAGACCAGCCCTGGCAGCGGGACTGTCAGTTTTCCGATCGCACTTAAGTCGATACAGTGACGAGCGGGGGGGACGAACATGACAGCCCAATTGCCACCAGAAGAGCAACCGCAGCGAACGACTCCTGGTGCAATCCAACTCGAATCGATCGCGGTATTGTTGAAGGCAACTCTCAAGCTATGAGGTGACAGGCATTTATAGCGATAGGTTGGTGGGTTTGTTTCAACAAGTCGTTTGTAGAAATAGCGCCCTTGCGAAATGAAAATCGCTGCTTCAACTTTGGCGGTGAGCGGGTCGCCGAGAAATTCGTCAATTATGGCAGATTCGATCGATTGAATATCTGCTGTATTGTCATCCATTGCAGTCAAAAAATAGAGTTAATCGAATTAATTTGTAATTGGATAAGGTTGGTTCCATAGTTCCAGTACAATGTTGAAATGTGCTTGTAAATCTTGTCCCAACCAATTTGTAAATTCATTGCAGCACTTGATCGCTTTCTGCGCTCGATGCCATTCTTTGGTCAGAAATCGAATCGATGCCTCAGTCCAAGGATATTTGCTGCTATAGTCCGAGCCGTAACAGTAACTGCACTGTTCGTCCAGCCAAACATTACCTGTATTTTTATCCAAGACACGCAGGACTAATGGCAGAAATTTTAACGGAGTGCCTGCTTGAAGGCAGCGTTTTCTCAACAAGTATTGAGGTACGAGATCGGGAGATTGAATTGTTTGAATGGAAATCCCAAACTCTAACTCGTACCACTCTGCCAACTCTTGGTCAATTGATATTAACCAATAATAGCCTTCACTACTAAGTGGAATTAGGATCTTCCATTCATCCAGTAGCCCTTCGATGCCGTCTTCACACTGCCAACTGATTCCCTTATCTTCAATGGGAATATGTTCTAGCCGTTGCTCGTATGCCCACTCCATTGCCCATTCTGGAAGTGGAAAGCAATGCTCGTAGAGCAAATCGAGCAACTCACGCTCTCGTTGACTGTGTCCTTGTCCGATCAGCAGAGTAGATGCACGACTGGCGGCAAACTGTTTTGGGAAAAACACCTGATACAGATGCAGCATCTGGTAAATGTTCAGCTTAGCTTCAAGAATCTCTAGGGCTTGAAACCGGCTCAAAAGTAGTCTGGGTAGATAGTTTTGCAGTCGATAAATAGCTGCTTCGGAAGTAGTTGGGATATCCATACTGACTTAAAATCCAACTGGAATCGCGCTAACAGCCAAGGATTGGTCGAGCCGTTTTAGGCACTGCTTAACTGAATCTGACGAATGCCGCGATTGAGCGATCGCCGTCTCAATCTGCTCCACAATAGCTTGAGCATTGCAGGGATTAATTCCCTGCAATAACTCGATTTTTCGCAATTTTACGCACATCAAAATAGCAGGATCGACCTCAGACGGTGCTGTATCTAAAACTGCTAAAACTGATGCTGCGGTTGGCAAGTTATAAGATGAATGGATTGTCCCTTTTGTCCCCTTTTTCGGCACAATTTTAATTTGACTTGGCTCTCGTTGGATTTCTGCTGCGGCTAGTTCGGGGCTAAGCCCACTAAATAACATTCGCAATAAATCATCGTTGTCAGCAATCGATTTGCGTACCCAATGCTGCTGTCCTTCGAGAAGAACGAGTAGTTTGTCTTCATGAATGTCATTGCTCATTTTTTAAAAGAGTGAAATTTGAGTAGTTTCGGACGATATTTGTTGTTTGGTTTCAACTGAAGGTGGTGTTGAACGAGCCGACGCTCGAGCTGAATTGGTCGATTTTGCTTTTGACTGCTGACGCTGATAGCGAATTTTACGAAGCGGCAGGTCAGCTTTAAGCTCCCCTAATAACTGAGCTAGAGCAGCGGGTAATTCTCCCAACTCAGATTCGCCTACCAGGTTAGAAATAGGAAAGTCATTGTAACTGGACGCTGCAATCAACACCTGTCGTTCTTTGGCATCTGAATTTAAAGGAAGCCAGACGATCTGCAATCGAATCGGGGTTTCATGCCAGCGATACGAACGCCCTTTCTCGCTGCTAAGTTGCAGCGTTTGAGATGTTGCAGCCGATACCGAGGAGCTTGCAAGTTGCTCTAAAAGCTGCAAAAACTCTTTCCCCGCTTGCCAGCGCTTGCGATCAAACAAAAGTCCGTGCGCCTGAAATCGCGCTTCCGGCGCTTTGTCGGTTAAGCACTCCTCAAGCTGTTGCACTCGAACAGAAACAGCTTGAGCTGCTGCTTCTAAGGTAAGCCATCGTGCCATATTGTCAATTAGTAGCTATCAGTTGCAAATGGCGGTAGCCAAAAGCTGGCTCGAAGTTCGCGGTTTATAGTGGCAGCGATCGCAGTTTCAAGTTTCAGCTCGATCGAGCGTTCCATCCCAAAAAAGCGATCGCCTCTAACTACTTTCGATCGATTTTCAGTAGAATTAATGTACGTAATGCTGTACATCATTTATGTTCTCCTACGAAATTACTTCTCCAACGGATGCCAGGAATAGCTTCTTTCAGTTATTAGACTCTGTAGTTGAAAACCATCAAGTTTTCATCATCAAACGGCGCGAAGGAGAAAATGTGGCGCTGATTGCCGAATCAGACTTAACTAGCCTGGTTGAAACAGTGTATCTGTTGCGAAACCCTGCCAATGGTCGTCGCCTGCTCGATGCGATCGCCGAATCAAAATTGGGCAAAATTCAGCCTCAGACAATAGAAGAACTACGGCAGGAGTTGGGAATTGGCAGCGAAGAGAAAGAAGCATGAATCAGAGGAAACTCCGCTACCGATTCAGCGCAGTCCTGGATTCAGCTCGCAATTTAAGGAAGACTTGGCTTGGTGGTTCAAGACTGACTATAAAAAAGCATCCAAAATTTTAGATCTGGTTACGGCTGTGATGGCAGACCCGTTTCAAGGAATTGGTAAACCAGAACCATTAAAATACTTGGATGCAGATGTTTGGTCGCGCCGAATTGACTTAGAACATCGGCTGATCTATCTAGTCGGCAGTACTCAAATTGATTTTCTCGCTTGCAGATTTCACTACAAAGATTGACCGACAATAACTAACTACAAGCTCGGTCAACAGCTTTAGCAAACTATTTCTTTGGCATAACATAGTCTAAGCTCAAGTTTTCTTTGACTAGAGCAATTAAATAGCACTCCACAACTCTATCTGCTGCAATTGAGTAAATTTCTCCACGACTTTGACTTCGCAATCTTCAACAGAAGTTACTCCATGAACGTGTGACAATATTCGTTCGTTGACGACTATGAATGGTGGACTCCACTTCGTTCGCTTCTTGGCATCGCCAACTTTAACATTAAACTTGTACCCCAACCGATGCTGTTTACGAATTTCCCACTCCTGATAAAGTTGGGGATATTGAATACACCAGACTTCGTGTATGTCATCAGGATAGAGGCAGCCGCAAGCGATCGCCCACCGCACGCACCGATCGCTCGTAGATGCACAGCACAACCTGGCGCACAACGATAGGCTGAAGCGGCAAAGACACCATCTTGTGTCTGGGTGTCCCTTTAAGCCCAATTAATTTGGAGGCGATCGCCTCCATTGAGCAAATCGGCAACAGTCGGCTGTCCAGGGTTGGAAAAGCGAAACACTTGCCACGGAACGGTTGGTTTGTAGAAAGCATCAATCGCTGCCCTTAATTGTGGTAGATCCAATCAAATAATTGGTACATAACAGCTTCAATAGGCACTACCCACATTGAATGAGTAATAGGTAACGACCAGCCTAACGCCGAGAATGTTTAGCTACGGATTGAACCTCACCTTTGATCTGCTCTAGGCTGGTCGGGGCAATCTCGTAGACGACCCTGCGCTTGCGTTCCACGCGAGTCCCTGGTACTGGAGTACCTTTACTCCAAGCTGCTTTAATTTTGGTTTTATCTGGTTTGCGCTCTTCCACTACCTTCACGGTGATGTAATCTGGAGGTACTTCATTGATGTTGAGGATTTCACACGCAGGTGGATTGAGTTTTATTCGGATTCGCCGAGACTGTCCTGCTGCCTCACTGCTAACTAGCCCTGATTCATTCAGACGCAGGATGGTAGTATCCAGGTTTTCTCGCCAACGGACGAGCCGAGCAAGCTCTTTGGTGTGAATACTGACTAAATGCTCCATCCTAGCTTTCACAGCTGCAATCTCAGCGTCAATTTGATCGGCTAACTCTGCCTGAGCATCAATGGCAGCTTCTCGATCGTCTTGAACTTGCCACAGGTGAGTTAAAATTTCAACTTCTTCTTCCAGGGTTTCAGCCCTAGAAAGCTGTCTCCAAATTTTTGCAGCTAGTAAACTTAGCCCTTTGAGAGACTGAGACATGATAGATATAGGCAATTGGGAACGCTTAGGCTGACCGTTTGTCGAACCCGATTTCACTATTGAAGTCATGGAGTAGATAAATTTAGAACTGCTAAGGGGGCTGGCGCGATAGCGCCTAGCTAAGGCTAGTTATAGGCATTGTTTTGAGCATCGTCGTGAAGCAGCGATCGCGCAAGCGCCTCAATATTCTCAAGAAACTGAGTTGAGCTAGTTGGCGGTGACTATGTTACAGCTCAACAACTGTAAAAATCTAAGCAAGGTTCGAGCCTTAGATGCCAAGATAGGACGCTAGGAGAAACAGCAACAGAGCATAATTACTAGAGAAGCCAAGAAGTATATGATGCCCAGCCGCCTAAAAGACAGATATTAGACTTTATCATTCCTGTCGGGAAGACCCCAAGTTGCAGTAATGTATCCTGGGGAAACTTCCTCACAATATTGAAATATAAAGGGGATATCTACAGTTGTGAAATACGCTATGTAAATAGATTTTTCCCCTGTTCCAAAAGATGTTTTAACTGTGGCTACATCAAGGAGGATCTAACTCTTGCTACTCGTGAATAGGAGTGTCCAGAATGCAAGAGCTTTTGGGAGCGTGACACAAATGCTGCCCTCAACCTGATACTCTTTTTTGAATCAAAAATACCTCTGGAAGAGGGGAAATTCACGCCGAACAGCCTGTTGTAGGACTGGGCATCACCCGCTTTCTTTGGGTGAGGTCAGGAAGCCCTGCACGTATTTTTACGTTCGCGTAGCGTGCGCTTAGCGCATAGTGCGGGGTACTTCACGCTGGAACCTTATTGTCAGTTGAATGTAAGTTCTGGCTTACGGCATCAGTGTTGGGATATTGAAACTTTTTAGCTAAGACTTCGGCTGAGAAAGCTATTACCGCAGCAATTTCTGTTGGGTCTAGTCTAAGAATATCAGCTTTGATTTGTTCGGGCGTGCGGCTGTATTTTGTGCCACTAGATAGGTATTCGTCGAGAGAAACCTCGCTGTCTAGGTAGAGTAAGAGCGATTCAGCCGTGCCGCCAGTTGCTCGTGCCAGTCCTTTGAAGTTGTTTGAGTTTGGCTCTGGAAGATTTTTACCAGCAAGCCAACGCCCAATCGTCGGCTGAGACACACCAATCGCTCTACTCAAGCTGGTTTGGTTCCAGCCGGAACTCAACATTGACTCAATTAACTCTATCAGTCGGTATTGGCGGTTTTCCACAGAGACTAGTTCGTGCTTTACGTGAATTTACGTATTTCTATTTTGTGACAAAGATCGATCAGTTCACAAGTTTGCGTTGCATTACATTTCCATCTAATAAATGTATAATGCATTATAAACTATACACTTGCATAAACTAAAGCTTTTAAGGTGAGAGAACCAAAGCAGGAGTTAGAGTCAATATTTCATAAATTGGTTCCCCTGGATCAATTAAAGCCACACCCCCGCAACACTAGCATTTACGGCGATGATGAAGACGTTTCTGATTTGGTTGATTTGATATCTTGCAGTGGATGGATTAAACCTTTAGTTGTTACTCCTTCAAGTATTATCATCAGCGGTCATCGGCGTTGGAAAGCTGCAATAAAACTCGGCCTTGAAACTGTCCCCTGTGTAGAGAGAGAATTTCCGGACGAGTTGGCAGAACTACAAGCACTACTATTAGAGAATGCTAGCCGCCAGAAGACCAATGAGCAGAAAGTAAGAGAAGGCAAGGCTTGGGAAAGTATCGAGTCAGAGTTAGCTAAAGCGCGAAAATTAGCTACCCAAAACAACAATACGGCTAGAGCAGAGTGGAAAAATTTTTCCACTCTGGTAAATGACTTTGGCAGGGTTCGCGATCGCATTGCACAACGGGTAGGACTTGGATCGGGGGTGACTTACTCTAAAGCTGCCAAGGTAGTGGAGCTGATCGATCAATCAATAGATTTGGACGATTGCAAGCAGGCGGCAGCACTCCGTTTGATCCTCAACGAGCAGAGCATAAATGCTGCTTATAGAGTCATACGAGAATCAGTTGAGAAACGCCAATACGTCATAGATAAAATTGCTTCAGGGGAAGTGTCGGTCAAATGCGGGATTGCATTGCTTAAGTCCGATCGGCAACTTCCTAGTCCGAGTGTAGCAGCATCTACAGAAGCGGACGAGCAGGAGTTGTCTTCTTCGAGCGGTAATCGGGGCAAAGCAGCAAGCGATCGCGCAGACAATGACAACCCCTACAAGAGCTGCTGGAACTGTCATTGGAGGGGAAAATCTATTGATAACCAAACCATCTATTGCTACCAGCACGGCACTCTCAACATGGTAGAAAAAGATGGATTTCAACGAGCGCTTGAATGCGAATACTGGCAAGAGCATACCATCTCCCACCATAAAGCAGATTTTGGAAAAGGCGATAAACCGTTTGTTAAATATACCGTCTATCTTGCAGCCCAATTGGCAGAAGCTGTGCAACAAAGAGCTTATTCTACCAATAATTTAACTATTGAGAAGTATATTCACTCACTCATCCTAGCTGATCTAGAGAAGGCTGACTCCAACGCTAATCATGACGGAGCCGTAATAGCTTCTGGGCTAGCAAATGATTCTATAACAACCGAGCAACTCGTCCCCCAACAAGGTGACGCGGCTTCTGAATTGAATAGGAGCGAAACAAGCTCACCAATCTTATCCCCAGATCGAATAGCTCCGTTGACGACTTTGCATTTCTCAAGAGAGCAAAACTGATGCGGAAACCAAACGATAATAGCATTTGTAAAAAGCTTCGACGAGTTTACAGCTTGGAATTAGACAAGCGTTACCGCCACCTATACGCGACTGGTGACTCTTGGCGAGTAGAGGAAATCTACGTAGCAGTTAAAGGTAAGCGGTGGACAAGCAAGGCAATACCTTGTAGCTGGCGATTGGTACTACAGTCATGTGCAAGTTGAGGAGTAGAATGGAGATGGTGCGTAAAAGCATACCTGGCAGCAAGCCGAAGCAATCAGCTACTAAAGGTGGAACCCGCCGCACGCGCTCAACTCGGCAAGTGGCTCAGAAACAGGATAGCAAAAAGCAACGTCAACTTACAGATAGACCTCAAACTAGTCCCGATCTCTTTGTCAATTCAGCAACAACCAGTATGGCTTCAGCAATGCCAATTTGGGGAGCAAGTAGTATCCTGACGCAGAGGAAGGATTTACCTTGGAGCGCCGATCCCAATGGTAAGCTGTGCTACGCCAAAGATGTTGAAAATGGTAAGGGAGTAGTCCTGTTTTGGGTAACGGAAGACCTGGAACATGAATATCCAGCAACACTAGCAGGTGCTGCGGCTCTAGCTGTCATTGATACTTTTGACATTCGAGCAGCTTGTATGCACCTGATTTATGCTGCCCATGCTACGCAGTTGGATCGCCCTTGGGAACAGGAACTCGTCATAGACGATCGGCAAATCGAAGCTTATCTCGGTCTGCAAAAACGTACCGATAAAAACCGACAACAAAAGTTAGCACTAATTAAAGAAATCGCCCAACAACCTTGCAAAATTACAACTTATGTTTCCTGGCCCGCTCAAGGCAAAGCGAAAGGGTTTACTGTAGAGGAAGGTAGGCTTTGGCATTTATTAGGAATTCGTTACCACTATCAACAAGATTTATTTGGTAATAAAGAGCTAACAGGCATCACTTTTACTGTTCGAGCTGGGCTATGGGCAAAGTACTTTCTCAACGATGAAGGACGTAGAGATATTAGTGCTTACTGTCTGTGCGGCGAACTATCTAAAGCATTGCTGGAGGATATTATGAGCCTTTGGCAACATCGTGAAGGTGCCGCCCGATTGATGGTGTGGCTGCTCTTCAAATCTAAAATTGATCGGCAGAATCATCATGTAGCGCAGACTCTGATGGAAATTGCCTACGGCTCTCAAAGAATTGAAGCGGCAAGACAAGATAGCCAACTTCGTAAAAAACTTGCTAATAGTTGGGACGAGAACTTGTTAGCCCTGCACGACAAAGGTTGGCAACTTTACTTTCACCCAGAAACCTACCCTCCACAGTTGCGACCTCCTGGTTTTGGGCGCAGCAACCCGAGCAGACCGAAAGGATTCTTCGACCAACTTCTATCAGCACAGCTATGGATCGATCCTCCAGAAAGTTGGAAAAAAGATGCGATCGCTCCTAGACGAACTAGCGAACCTGAAATACAACCAGTAGGATTACCAGTCCAGACAAAATATACTCTCACTGGTGCCCAAATCAAAGCTCGTAGAAAGGAAAAAGGTTGGAGTCAGCCAAAATTATCCGCACTTAGCGGACTCAGCCAAGGCTTAATTTCTCTAATTGAGAACGAAAAGCGTTCCCTGACAAGTGAAAACCAAGAAATTTTGGAACGAACTTTTGCATTAAATTCTTGATCTTACTCGTCCGACGAAGGCTTCTAGAAGGTTGCTCGGAACGTCATGAGTCGAGCGCTCTGATTCCTGGCTAATTTTTGGCGATCGTTACAAAACCTATTACAAAACCTACAATTGCCCATGTACAGGGTTTTAAAGCACGCTTTTTGCTATTAGTCCCCTAGATATAGAGCTGTTATGAGAATCAACTTATTTTAAAGCTGGGCTATAGCAATTACCACGCTCGACGCTAAAACTTCCAGATACCCAAGTTTGTAACATATTACAAATAACTCTAGAACCCCACCCCCCAAATTATTACAAACGGCTCTAGAACCCCCTACCCGAAAAATCTAGAACCCCACCCCCAAAGTCTCTAGAACCCCACCCCCAAATATAAGAGTTAGGTCACGATAGAGCAAGCGTTTCAGGCATCGCTCGCTTCAGGTTGTAATAAAAACTATTACAAATCAGCTCGAAAAATGGCTCGGTATCAATAAAGGCATCTGTTATAAAACCAAGAAGCACCTTTTTAAAGTCAAAGCCGAGACAGATGCAGCTCACTTAGCACCCCGACTTGGGAACAAGTTTTATCCCCGACTTCTCCGCGCAGAGCGGATTCAGGAGTCATGTTATTGCGATCACCTGCATTTGTCTTGGTTGCCAGCTAGGAGATTCGAGATGTTCCAGGAGTCCGAAAATCAGTTCGTCGCATCACAAAAACCTTGCATTGATCGCAACCAAGCAACTGCTCATCTAGAAGCACTGGGTTATCAACCAGGGCATGCAGTTTACATCAGAGCATTTTTATCGAAGGAAGATCCCCGCTATGCTCCCAACACTGGACGTAAAGCCGAGCGCTTGAACTGGGAGCAAGTAGAACGTTGGCAAGCACAAGGATATGGCGTTTACATCGTGGTGAATGGTGGGGGACATAAAGACGAAGACGTCAAGTCCTGCCGTGCGATCTTCTGTGAATTTGACGATCGCCCCATTGAAGATCAAATTAATTTTTGGCAAAACTTGGGGATACCGGAACCTTCATTACAAATTGCTACCCGCAAGTCAGTCCACACATATTGGGTATTTGACAAACCGATCGCCGTGGAACAATGGCGAGAATTGCAAACGGCTCTCCTCACCTATACTGGTTCCGACCCAGCATTGAAAAATCCCAGTCGAGTGATGAGACTGGCTGGTTCTTACCATATTAAACCTGGGTGCGAACCAGTACGCTGCAACATCATTCACTGTGGAGACAAGCGTTATAGCTACGAGGAGCTACGCGCTGCTATTCCACTACCAAAACCGCCAGCGACTAAACTGCCACTGTTGCAACCGATTTGTGGATCTACACCTCAAGGACAACGCTATGAAGATATTCGGATTCCAGTTCTTGAATCAGTCCCCCTAGAAGCGTGCCTTTCCAAGGAATCTCGCCTACTACTTGAATCTGGAGTAAATGAAGGCAGCCGCAACGTATTGGGAGCTAAATTAGCCCGCGACCTCATCGGTACTGCTAATTATCTTCAAACTATCGGGCAGCATTTTAACGGCAACCCCCAGCAAATGCTGGAAGACTACGCTAACCGCTGCACCCCACCCTTACCTGCTTCTGAGGTAGATGCGATCTGGAAGTCAGCCGAAAAAGACCGCCCTGGTCCGAGCTGTCAACCAGAAGGAGTAGAGGCTTGTGTTAAAGCATGGTACTGGAAGCAGCACGTCAAACCAAATCGACAGCAGCAAGCTACCCAGAAAAGTCATAATCAGGTTTCTGGAAGAGGATTTGGTCATGGCAACGTTGGCAATACTGGGAAACCACCCGTTACTGCTGTAACTTTGTGCGATCGCATTAAAGAAATTCTCTCGCGGCACGAAACTGAATCAGCAGTTGCCAGCGCCTTGATGGACTTAGCTACTGCTACCGGACGGACGTATAACGAGATTAACTCTCTAGCTAGGATTGTTCGGGCTGAAGGCGAACTAGCCACCGAAGTCATTGCGGCAGTCCAGTCTTTTCAAGGAATACTCACCAGTTGTCGCAAGCGATTGGATATCGGGCGCTATTTGGACAAGGCATTAGCCGATCCGCTAGTGTCTATGGCAGCAGCGATGCCCACCGCACCAGAGTACCTATTTAACACTTTTCTTGCCTCTAGTGCCTCGCGCATCGGCACGGCAGCAAGGGTTGTCATTAATCCAGAAGGTGGCTACACGCAACCCTGTATTTTCTGGACGGCTAACGTCGCCCACAGCGGTCAAGCCAAAACTCCACCCCAACAGGCAATCCTCAAGCCGCTAGAGGAAATGGAAGCAGCAGCCAAAGAAATCCACGACATTCAAATGGAGGACTACGAAAATGACAAGGATGCTGAAAGCAAACCACCAGTGCGACAGCGGCGGTTGCTGAATAACGTCACCACTTCCACCAAAATTCGCATTCATGACGAAAATCCACGCGGCTTGCTGGAATATCTGGACGAGTTAGTAGCAGACTACCAACGCTTAAACCAGTATAAGAGCGGTAAGGGCGATGACTTGCAACTAGAACTATCGTTTTGGAATGGTTCTGGCGGTAATTTCGACCGTCACGATGCGCGGCTATTTTTAGGTCGCGTTGCTTTGAGCAAGACGGGAACGTACCAATGGGATACGTTGGCGCGGTTAATGGCAGACGAAGTTAACTTCATTGCCAGCGGTTACTCGTCTCGGTTTCTCTACTGCTCGATTGTCGATGCACCAGCTAGGTATCTCGATCTATTGTCTTCTCGCTCTGCCAATACTCTCAAACAGAAGTTGCAGGAGTTGTATGGGGAATTAGAAAAACTGCCCCAAACCGACTACCTACTCTCCCACGAAGCTAAAGTGCTGTTCCAGGGGTGGAACCATACTTTGGTTAATGCTGAGATTGAGGAAGTGCATTTTGGGCTGTCGCTAGTATACGCCAAGATTGAGTCTTACACTGCCCGCATTGCTTTGTGGTTGCATCTAGTTAATGCCGTGCTACAAGGCGAACAGCCGCTGCCAGTTATTAGTGGCGAGACAATGCAATACGCAATTGAAATTGCCTCGTTCTATCTATGGCAGCACAAGCTGATTCATGCACACAACGCACCTAACCGCCAGCTAGAGGGGCTTTTTCTCAAGGTACAAACTCAAGCAGAGAAGTTTTTTACTAAGTGTAGCAAGGGTGTAGGGGCATCGTTCCTCAAGACGCGGATCAATGCCCTAAAAAACTGGGCAGTAGAAAAAATTCGCTGCTCAATTTTTCAGCCGTTAGCAGCAGCAGGTCACGGTCGGATTGAAGGTGAAGGCAGCGAGATGGTCTACATCCCCAACACTCAATCAGATGCCAATGATAAAGAATTGGTGGTTGTTGGTGGTAAGTTGGTGGCATCACCAATCGCTGAAAACTTTACTAGTACTAACTTACAAACACTAATTGATGAAATTGATGGACAAGATGCCCATATTACTTCTCAGCAGCCGAGTGAAGCAATAACTCAAGAGGGCAACGCTTACGCCTCTCCCCACCGGACAGTTGCCTCAACGGGGGACACCCCCACACGGCACTGTCCTCACCAATTCACCAATTCAACTACCCAAAGCTTTGCTAATACTTGCACTCTTGCAGTTGGTGAGATCGCCAATTCATCACCAATCGCACCAATTGCACTCCTTCAAACAGAGTTGCCACAGCAAATACCAACTGCACGAGAATTGGCAGCAAAAGTGTTGGGCTGTGCCACCTGGGTAGAGTTGGCACAACAGGTACGCAGTGCCAAAAAGCTGATGCAGGCTGCTAGTTGCATGAGTTCGCAGCAACGCGATCGCGTTGTTAACTTGTTAACCACACATTTGTGTTCTGCTCCCGATGCGCTTTCTCAGTTGGCTTGGATACCAGAAAAGCTGCGAGATGTTGTGTTGAAACAGTTAAGTTTTACGATTCGACAGCTAAGAAAGAGTGCAGAAAGTTTAGAACTTTATTGGGAGTACTTTTCTAATTGCCAGTTTGTTTCAGTGACGATTCAAGAAACAGGTCAACAGCGATGGAATTTTCAAACTCCTGATGGCAATACCATCTCTGTCTTTGATCTCAAGGTAATTGAGGCGATCTCTCTTGCTTAAGACCAACAGGAAGCCAGGATTGCTGCTCTTGAAACCAACAAGAGGTTTTTAGCCGATGCCTAATACAAGTAAACTACTACAGTAAAAATCGCAGTCTTAGAGGAACTTACCCAGAAGAGGAATGAGAACGACATTGGCTAGAAATCAAAGTCGATAAAGCTTTGAGTAAAGGCGGTCAGCGCTTGAGCAGCAAATAATGAGGTGAATTCGCATTCTTCAGAACCAGATTTATGTAACCAAAAATCTTTTGTAAATAGCACTTCGGATATTATCGAGCAGCTAAAAAAGCCTAAACCCGAAAAAGTTGTTAGTTCTTTCAATACTTATCAAGAAGCAAATGCATTCGTTATTGCTTTGTAGGATGAAGCCAAGACAAAATCTATGAAAGGTCAACGTGTAGAAGCTGTCTTTCTACTCGAATTTGGTATTGCTACTTGTAATGTTCTTGACGACCCTGTTTTAGAGCTAGCAATCAACAAGGAATTGGAATTTATCAAAGCTCAACTACGCTAAAAAAGCAACGACCGCATTTTCAGCGTAACAATTAAATTTTTGTACAGACTAGTTTTCTTCTACAAAATTTCTTGACGTATGGGGTCTTGTCTACTTTTAGCACTCCGAGTTTTTAGACAACTCTAGAAATTACGACACTTGTGGGTTACATGCGCACAATTTTCATTGTTATGTGCAATGTGCTTTCCCGACATCGCTGTTAGTGTAGTTTTCGTGAAAAAATAGTTATTGAGAACCTCAGTTCCAACGACTAAATGTCTGAAACTGACCGATTGGCGGCATCTAACAAGCAACTTGAGAGAACGAAAAACAAGGGCGAAAAGCAAAGCGAACCACAACAAAGGAAATCGCCCCACCGTGGTAGGCGCTCGCTTACCTCAGGTGGAGTGAAAAGTCTCAAACTTTTCGCGCCCGTACCTTCTACCCTGCACCCAGCATCGGTGTACTTGGCTTCTTTAAGTCAAGGCTCTAGAGCCACCATGCGTCGCAGCTTGAACGCGATCGCCTCTTTGCTAACTGATGGCGAGTGCGATGCCTTGACTTTAGATTGGTCTAATCTGAGCTACCAACACACGGCGGCAGTGCGGGCAATTCTTGTCGAGCGATTTGCTCCGGCAACGGCGAAAAAAATGGTGGCTGCCCTGCGGCGAGTGCTTAAAGAAGCGGCTAGACTGGGGTTGATGAGTTACGAAGATTATGCTCGTGCCACTGATCTGCCGCGCATTGATACGCCGCCGCAGAAATTGAGAGGTCGTGCCCTCGCCAACAAGGAAATTGCCACTTTGCTAGATGAGTGCGATGAGGCTAACACTATCGCAATTCGAGATGCGGCAATATTAGCTATACTGCGCGGCGGTGGCATTCGTCGGCAGGAATTGACGCGGCTCAAACTGCAAGACTACAACTCCAGCACGGGTGAATTAGAGATTTGCTCTGCTAAGCGCAAGTCATACAGAACTGTTTATTTGCCCGCAGCCGCAGTTAAGTTGGTAGAAGCGTGGCTTGAAATCCGAGGACGCAAGAGAGGGGCGTTGATCTGCCCCGTGCGTAAGGGAGGGCAAGTAGAACTGCGACATATGTCGGGGGATGCCGTGTTGAAGATCGTCAAAAAGCTCTCTGTGCGGGCAGGAGTGGAAGAATTTTCTCCCCACGACTTCCGCCGAACTTTCTGTTCGGACTTGCTGGATGGGGGGATTGACGTGTTTACCGTGCAAAAGCTAGCAGGTCACTCCTCGCCCCTAACGACATCAAAGTACGACCGGCGGGGAGACCAAACCAAGCGCCAGGCAGTCGAACGGTTGTTTTTTCCTCAGCCAGAACCTGATGGCTGATACTTGTTTGCCGCTGTTGAGGTCTGCCTAAAAGCTAGACCGACTAGCCCAAATATTTTCGGCAAAGTTTTATCAATGCCATTGCACCGGAGCGAGCCAGTAATTGTGATGAATCATCTCAAGGCGCGGAAACAACAAAAAAGCACCCAGCAGATAATCAATAACGTTTTCATCCAGCTTAATCCCAGTAAAAGCTTTCATCCGCTCTAGCGCTATCAAAAACGCAGATTTTTGCTTTGAACTAATGGCAAGATACTCTTGTTTTTCCTTCGCAGAAAAGGGAACGTTGGCTCTATCCCAATTCCAAAGTAGACAACATTGCCGTAAAGATAAGCTCGTACTCGCAAGCAGTAGCGCCGCGCGATAGTAAAGCCCAGTTCGCCGTAGCATATACGGATGAACAGGAAAAGGAAGCTGTGCAATTTCCCCAGCTTGTTGAATTTGATGATGCAGCGAACGGGCACTCAGGCGTTTTCGCCGCTCCGAGACAAATAACCACTCAGTTGTGCGTCGCTCCTGAAGCTGTTGCAGGATATTGATTTCAGCCGCGCACAACGGTTGAAGGTTAACAACAACTTGAGTTTGGTAGCGCTGTAGTGTAGCGCGATTGCGAGCCACTTTGAGAGTGTTTTCGGCAAAGTTGAGGTCGCGCCAGAGGAGCCAGCACAATTCGACGGGTTGTAAGGCTTGGCAGAACAACAACAGCACCAGAGCTTGATTTCTAATCGGGTTGCGCGTTGCCTCGGTGGCAGCAATCAGCGCATCGACTTCTTCAAGGTAGAGAAACTCGCGTTCGCGACGTTCGATAAAAGGAGTTTTCTGGGGTGGAGAAGGCACGCGGATAACTTTGCCGAAAAGGTTTACCGTAGTCATGATACTGCAATAAAATGTGATCGCTCTAGAAGCCTAATCAGCAAAAAAGTAGCGTCAGGGAGCCACATTTCCACTTTTGAATGTTTTCGGCAAAGTTGTAGAAATAGCAACTGGCCCCTGCTCTCAAACTGGGCAATGCATGATAATGCTACAAGCGAATGCGCGGAGCGCAGCGCTCTGATGCGATCGCAGCGTTCTGATTACCCAAGTAGGCGATTGGCTTATGCATTAAACTGCTGCACGAATGCTTTGAGCGCTACTGCATCCTTACCCCGATTGTGCCCGCGTTGATTGTCTACGCCAATCTGGGCATGGTGTTCGTCAATCAAATTCTGGTGTTTGCGGACAAACTCCTTAGCCGCCTTACGATTAATGCCAAAAGTCTCTTCGAGTAAACCGACAGTAATCGCCCAAGTATCCTGAGGATGTTGTTGGTTCCATTCACAAATAGCGGCAAAGATACGTTGTGCTCGGTCTAGAGCGCCACCGCTTCTAGCTGGTTTAGGTGTAGCCCCTCCTGAAATCTGAGTCGGGCCAGGATTGATCGTATGCGGCACTTGCTGTTGTTGGGTCTGCTCCTGCACTTGGTTTTGGTCATGTACTGTAGGAGCGCTAGGAGCAGAGCCGGCACTCCTAGCTTGTGTTGGAATTGTTGCTGGCGTAGAGTTACTCTCGCCCAAGAGAGCCGCTTTTGCCGCCTCAAATCGTGCCGCAGCTTGCTTAAGCTGCCGATTCTCGGCTTTGAGGTGTTCGATCTCCTGCTGTAACTGGCTCGACTGCTTTACCATAGCGATCGCTTGTTCGCGTTGTTCTTGAAGCTTAGCCAGTTCAGCTTCCAGCGCTTCAATTCTCCCCGTGAGCCAACTCAAGGTTCGAGCTTGGTCTACCACAACAGTTGCGATCGCGCTGTCTGCCACTACAGAAGTCCGCTCTTGGTGCGTAGAGTCATGTTGAGTCGTTTGTTCAGTAGCTATTGAAGCGCGAGAGTTGACTTCAACCATCTCTGGCTCTGGTATAGCTGCCTTAGTCGCTGGCGAGGCTTGAGTAGAGCTACCTAGTCGTGCTTCAACCCATTGCAGCAGTGCAGAGGTCTTTTCCTGCTGGTTGTTATGCTTAGGGCAGAGCGCATCCAACACCTGATGCCAGCGGTCATGCTCGTCCTTAAAAATTCGCAGTAAACTATGTTGGCGTGGCGCTAGAGTCATATCATTAGACGTTGAATCATTATTGGATGAGGCGATCGCCGGTTCGCTCTCATGGGGGGTAGTTTTAGAGGATGCTTTAGAGGTAAGTTTGGTCTGCTTTGGTTCTACCTGTACCCACTCGGCTGGTAGCACTGGCTCTACAGACTCTAGCAGTGCTATTGATTCCTCTTGAGATAGTGGCTGCGTTGGCTCTAGTTGTACTTCATCCTGATTCAGCGAAGGTAGCGCATTAGCATCCAGTAGCACTCCCTGACCTTCTAGGGGTTGACCCTGCTCGTTGACTAATCGGTAGTGGAAGTAATGACTAGTTGCGATGCTGTTGGGTGCAGTCTGCTGCTGGTCAAGTACGTGTCCGAGATAGTGCTGGAGAAACCTGTGCTCGTGTTTGGTAGGAGGGCAGAACAAATAAATCGCGATTGCCCCATACACGCCTCGAAGCCTGTGAATTGAAACAGTCTTCTTGCCAGCCAATACAGGTATAATGCCAGTGTCTTGGAAGAGCTGTTTGACCTCGCGGTCAATACGCGTATTGAGTACTCGGATTCTTGGGTCTTTGCTATCAACTCCTGCTAATTGTTCGATGGCAGGCAGCGTGCGGAACCGCTCGATGCCCTCTAGGACTTGGGTAGCAGGTACGAGTGTGAGAATGTCAAATCCAGGTGCTGCCTCATCTTCACCCATCTGCTTTTTCTGCTGTCCCTGAAAGTGTAATAGGTATGGATGGTGAGTCAGTTGAAAGTGTCCCTTGCTAATCACTTCAGTATGCCGCCTACCTGTCAGTGCCGCAATAGCAATCGCTAGATGTCGCTCGTCGTTTGATGCCAGCAATTCAGTGGCTGTATCGAGGTAACGTTGCAGTGGCACTGGTTGCAAGTTATCTTGTCGGCTATTATTCGCTGCTGTCCCTTCTCCACGAATTTGTTGGTACGTGGCTTGGTCGTACTTGAGGTAGTCAAGCGCGAAGTGTTCCTGTGTTTGTCCGAGTTCTCCCGTATTGCGCTTAGTCCAAGTCACTATATGACTATTTTCATTAGTTAGGAGCAAAGTGCCTGTAGAAATTGCATCCTCGATCAGTCGGCGGTATAAAGGTATCTGATTGCCAGCGATTGTCGCTTGGGGATAGCCCTCTTCTAAAAGTTGAATTTCAGCTGTGCACAAAGCTTCAATCTCATCTGGTGAGTTAAGCAGTTTTAATCGGTCAACAAAATGTAGTGCTAGCTGTTCTAACTCGTGTTTCAACAGCTTAGTGCGATTGCCTTTGTGAATGCGCTGACGGTAGCGGGCAATAATTTCTTCTCTACTGAGGTCAAACCGAGTGGCATTGCTCATAGGTGCTATCAGGGACGCTTAAGCTAGGGATGATAGATCAGGGGTAGGTTAGTCAAGTTAAGTCTTGAACGGAATTGCTCCTGCGTACAATTGAACCTTTCTACAAGAAACGTATATGACTGTTAAATGTACAAGCGTAGTGCTTGATGATAGCAAGCTCATGAGCGATTGCGCTTCAAGTCTGATGCTGACTTAATCCGAATATTGGGTGGAACTTTGCCAGCAGCTTGAGCGCTCAACTAGGCACAGAAGGAATATTCTCTGTTGAAATAGTCAAGGTATCCTTAGCTACGGACAAGAACTGTGAGAGAAATTTATCCAGTTATTCTCCTCAATTACTTATACTGCTATATTGCCACGCTGATGTGATTCCGTCAATCTGACTATACGGACAAAACCTGAATTATGGCATACGTTTATGAAAGAAAAGGTAGCGCTCGCTGCCCTCACAGCATAAGGGACTTTGTCGTCATGCACTGACAGAAGTACAACATCATTTCGTATTGATGCTCCTATAGATGTCAAGTCTTTTTTGTGCTCCGCGATTTGCGAATGAGATGGTAAATCTCTCGCGCCACGTAACGCTTGAGACAGCGAATGATCTCTCGTTGCGATAGTCCTTGTGCCGTGCGTCGTGCCAGATAAGTTTTAGTCGGTTCATGCCACCGCATTCGCACAATGACGACGCGAAACAAAGCAGCATTGGCTTGACGATTGCCGCCTCGGTTTAAGCGATGGCGCTGGGTTTTGCCCGAAGACGCTGGAATCGGACAAACTCCACACATCTTGGCAAAGGCAGCTTCGGATTGGACGCGATCTGCATTCTCGCCAAAGGTGAGCAGCATTTCGGTCCTCCGTATCCGTACCAATGCCAAACGCTTGCACTAATTCGGGCGCTGCTGCTTGGGTGAGCTTTATGAGGTGCTGAGTATGTGCTTCAATTTCCTTATGTAACTGTGTCCACCGCTTTGCCATTGCAGCCAGGGCATAACGCATCGTCGCCATCGGCGTATCGAGAGTTCCGACTTCGAGGTGTTGGCAAGCTTTGATCAACTGAGGGGTAGACAAAGGTTCCAACTCTGCCCGTAGGACTGCATCGGCTGTGACGATCAGCGCTTTGAGTGAGACCATCACCTGAGTTTGAGCTTTGACGGCGGTATCTCTTGCCGCTTTGAGAATCCGGATCATTTCCACAGCTCCTTCATCCGATTTCGGGATTGCTGTGGCTTGTCCAGCCAGCACTTGTCGAGCCGCATCTTCTGCATCCAGTAGCTCATCCTTGCCCTGCAAGCGTTGCTGACCCCGACGACAAGGACGACTGACTTCAATCACTTTCAGTCCTTGACGACGTAGGAACTGGCTCAAACCCTTGCCATACGACCCGGTTCCTTCTACGCCAAAAGCAGCAATCTCTATGTCTTTGCCCATTCCAGCAATTGTTGATATCCCGCTGGAGTGGCAGGGACAATGCAATCACCGAACCGTGCACCTAAGTCATTGATGGCAACCGCAGCGTGAGTGTCTTTGTGCGTGTCAATACCAATG
The DNA here is from genome assembly GCF_002939305.1 of Chroococcidiopsis sp. TS-821. Classification (NCBI taxonomy): domain Bacteria; kingdom Bacillati; phylum Cyanobacteriota; class Cyanophyceae; order Chroococcidiopsidales; family Chroococcidiopsidaceae; genus Chroococcidiopsis; species Chroococcidiopsis sp. TS-821. The sequence goes on from NZ_MVDI01000006.1 coordinate 258,153, forward strand.
AGCACTGAATTAGAATTGATTGTGCTTTGCGTCATGATCCACCGCCTGATTGAAAAGAATGACCGCTTGCAAGACGGTTGTGTTGCAAAAAGTTATTAAGAACAGAAAACTCCTTGAAGAAGGAAAGAATTATGCAGCTACTCCAAAAATTTCAGCGATGAATTTCACCTGTTCTTTGACGGCTCCTTTTTTTACTTTCTTCACTTGTCCTTTCCTTAACATGTTGATGATTTCATAACCGTTTATCGTTCGCCTCGCCGTGTTGAACGAGCCAAATCCCATGCCAGGTTTGACTAACCTTTTAATAAATCTATGGTCTTGTTCAATGCGATTATTGAGACACTTGTTCTGTCGCAGTTGCACTTCTGCCGACAGCTGTTCTTTCTCTTTAAGTTCGTCAATCGCTTTGGGATAGGCAGCATTTTTATCGACATTAATCACACGAGGCTCTTGAGTGTGAACTGCATTCAACGCCTTGCGGAAAAATCGTTTGGCTGCTTGTGCATCACGCTTGGCTGTGAGCAGAAAGTCCAAGGTGTTGCCATCTGAATCTACTGCCCGATACAAGTATCTCTCCTTGCCTTTCACCTTAATATAAGTTTCATCCACCCTCCAAGAATTATTGGTCGGGCGCAGATGTGATCGGCATCGCCTGTCTAATTCTTGTCCATACTCCTGCACCCAACGAAACACCGTTGTGTGATGGATATCCATACCACGCTCATTCACCATTTCTGCTACTTGGTGGTACGAGAGTGGGTAGCTGAGATACCATCGGACACAACGAAGGATGATTTGGGCTTGGTAGTGCCGCCACTTGAACACGTTGGACTTGGTCATCGAGAGGCTTGAATCTGAACCACGAGTTTCTCAGCTTATCACCTCGCTCGTTTTTTGCAACACAACCCCGATGTCTTGTCAGACTTCTAGGAACTCAAACTGCGTTTCGTCCTGATGTCATTGTGTTAGACCAAACTCGGCTTGTAAACGAACCGTTGTGGCAACAAGAGCCTGTAATTACTCTGGGAGACTCAATCAAATTAGTTGTTGAAGTCGTCAGCACAAACTGGCAGAATGACTACGCCCGCAAGGTCGAGGACTACGCTCTGTTAGGTGTACCTGAGTATTGGATTGTCGATTATCTGGGTATTGGTGGTAGAGAATATATCGGCAAACCTAAAAAGCCAACTATTACAATTTGCACTCTGGTTGAGGATGAACATCAAAAACAATTGTTCCAAAGTAGCGAGCTACTTGTTTCTTCTCTGTTTCCCGATCTGCAAATAACGGCTTTACAGGTCTTTGCAGCAGGGCAGTCAACCTAGAACAGCGTTGCTCTTTTCAGCCCTTTCTGCCCAAAACGGTGACCTGAATAACGAAATTGCCCATCTTTTGGATGAACTAGCTTTCCTCAAGCAGCAGTAGCTTACAAACAACACAGGAAATGTTTACCAACTGCATTCCCAATAGCACTCAGCCCCCTAGCTTTTTCCTAGCAGCCAAAATAACTCTGTCACTTAGCGCCTGCCTAAAAGAATTTAAACATTTAAACATCTGAAATAGGTCGTCAAAGCAGCTAAGGTTATGGTTTCTCTTGGCTTAATATTCCTTTAAAAGTCTTATAGCTTGGAAGAAAAACATTAATAGTTCCTTCCAGTTGTTGCATAGTATCGAGCCGTACGATCATCAAGACAGCAAAGTTTGCTCCTACACTTGGATCTTCAACGATCTCCCACATTGTTCTGCAATCCGTACTGCTTGGTTCTAAGGTAAATGATGGATGAGAATGCCATTCTCCCAGGTAGTTGAAGCGAGTAAAGTCATATCCTGTCTTGCGAAAAAAGTTCTGTAAAGGATTGAAAATTGCTACTGGCAGACGCAGGAAAGAGATGACTGTGCCACTTTGCCTTTGGATGGTGATGTCTTTTACACGGTAAACACCATCTGAAATATGTTCTCCCATTAAGATGCCACCGATCTCCTTACTTCCTGCTCTTTGCAGAGCCTTAATTAATTTTTGGACGATCTTCTCAGGAAGGACTATCTGCATCCTGCATTTTCTCCAGCAATTCGCTAAGAAAATCAATTCCTTCAGAATCTACATCAGGGGATACAGGATTGCCGCTTTCGATATGGACTACCTTGCTCGTGTCGATGGGAATGGTATGGAACGGAGCCTTAAAAATCCATGCCTGCTGAAAGCCGATGACGTAAATTGAATATGGGAACAAGGATGGTTCTCTCGCTAAGAGAGTATCAATTGCCAAGCGGGTGAGATGACCTGCCATAATGCTAACTTCGGCATCCGAAGCTTCCAAAACTTCCCCTCCCGTACTTTCTAGAATGTATTGATCGGTTGCAGTTCCTGGAAGTGCCACATCTTGCATAGATAAATACTCATGAAACGCTGCTTTCGTTGCCTGTAGATCGGGATCTTGTCCAGGGCGGCTCCGGGCAATCATGCCGCCGATACCACCCGCGAATACTTCTGCCCAAACCAGCGGTTTAGCGTAGCTTTTGGCGATGAAAGCAAGGAGATTAAAAATTATTGGGTTAGCCGTAGCATCAATCAGGAGGTCACATCGGTTTAACTGGCGCAAAACGCAATCTAGAGCAGCACTCGATTCTTGCCCTCCCAGACTCAGCGTTGCAACATCAACTTGGGCAGTGGCGGTAATGTAGGACATAACCTCAGCAACAGCATGAACCTTATGTTCTCCAACATTCCGCCAGTCAAGATCGTTGCGGCAGATGTTTTCTGGTAGAAAAATATCCTCATCGACTAAATAAAATTTGCCGACACCTGTACGAGCTATCGAGGCAGCAACTTTACTACCAACAGAGCCTAAACCTACAATTCCCACAGACTTACTGGACAGTTCGTGTAATTCTGACGGTAGGCGGGGGTTTATTGTGTCAAGGTTGGATTGCACAAAGGTAGCTTTCCAAACTTCACTCTTACTAGCGGCAATTTTGAGGAAGAAGTGGAGATTATCTTCGGCATCCGTGAGGAGAACGCCAAATAGCCCTCCTGCATCTTTTTCTACCCAAATGCTATGTTCCTTCAACGCAGCAGTTCCGTAGCCTGCTTGCTCAAGAACTGCTTCCAGGTCTTGCAATGTGTTGGTTGTAGCCAGAGCTTTGGGAGGAAGCCCTGTTTTATAGAAAGCACCTCGATTCTTAGCAGCGTTGTTTAATCTTTTGGGAATCAGTGTGTCGTTCCATGCTGGCAAATCATCAGGTTGGACACTGTAGAGCAGCACCAGGTAAGATTGGCTTTGCCATCGCCCTGAGAATTCGATAGAACCAGTGCTAAAGGACGATAATCCAGCTAGATAGGCGTTGAGGGCTTTGTTTACATAAACGCGGATGAAACTTTCGCGCAGTATTTGACCCGTGGAAAGCTCATGTTGAGATGGGACGATGTGTTGCTCACCTGTTCCACGAGGGTTTTCTGTGCTTAAAAGGGTGTAGGTGCTTTCTAAAACCTGCGCTCCCGTTACCTCAGTATGCCATGTGTCCGGTCGCCATTCCAAACATAAAGCACCACTGACATACTGGTGACTTGACCATCTTTCCTCAGAATTTTTGGGATACACCGTGGGAGGGACTGCTGGAAAGAGAGCCGGGTATACCATTTTTACGGGGTAATCGTAGCCGTGAGCTTGGATAATGGCTTCAACAACCAGCCTGCCGTTGTCAAGAATCCAGTTAGTCCCTGTCAGCCAGTCAACACTATCTTCAAGGAGGCAAATTGCTTCCCGCTCCTTAACTAGCCGCTGCAAATCACTGATAAACCATATATCGCTCACGCAAATCCCCCCGGTTTTTTCGGAATTAGGGGTCGATTAGGGAAAGTCAGATTCTGTGCTGTGAAAGCTGCACTAAGAAGTTCATCTGCATTATCTTCAGCTAAGTGACAGGGAAATCTATCACCAAAATGCTTTTGCCACTCTTTACAAGCGTTTTTCAGGCTGGTTTTGTCGTCTAAAGCTTTCTCGGCAGAGCGGATCAAACTAATGAGCTGGCTCTTGAAATAGTTCTTATCGGTTTGGCTGTAGTTTTGCAACAAATCCTCATAGGTGGGTGTTGTGGGGCGGTAGCAGGTAAAGCTTAGAGCCAATGAGTTCTTGATACCGATTAGGGTATTGTAAAGGGCAATATCATCTCTTGCGTTAAAGTGAATGTTTCTCGTTGCCAGGATAGAGAGGATAAGTCCACTTGGCAGAGAGCCAGCCTTATAGTCACTCCAGGCTTTGAGATAGCGGACTACCCGCCGCAATTGTCTCTTGTCATCGGTTTTGTCTTGAAACCATTTGATGAATTCTCTAGGATCACTCTCGATCCAGCCCTTGCTTTTATGCGCCAGTCGTGGGTACTGCCCTTTGATGATGTAGTAGATGGGAAGATCAAGGTGGTATTGCCCTGCATAGACAACCCTAATGCAAGTTTGCTTATCAATCGGCTCCTGTTTGGTATGCCCATCGACGGCTTCACAGATCCAGCGATGAAACGTATCAACGCTATAAATGGGTTCTTTATCAACGAGAAAGTAAATGCCATCATCAATATCAAATTCTCCGTCACTAGGAAGGATGATGATGTTCATCATGAATGAACCCTGACCATGAAATTTAGGGAAAAAACCATTAGCTTTTTCCTTAAAATAACTTCTGATTCTGTCACGCACAGCATCGCGGGATGTCCGCAAGAATGCTTTATGGTTCGGTTTCAATTCGATGATGGAGTTGAATTCAAGGAATAGTTTATGACAATCCGCCATCGGCTTACCTTATGATGTAATGCTTTTGAGACGCAAAGAACTTGGCAACTTCAGGACGTTTTTCAAATATCAACCCTTGGTCTTTCCCTTTGCTCAACATGATGTTTAGGGCTTCTGTTGAAGTGTTATCCAAATTAATAATTTGCGACTGTTTGGAAGAAAGATCAGCCCCTGGAATTCTGACGTACTCAAACGGGGAATCACAGTGTTGGGCGAATGTTTCAACAAAGTAACTGGTGATATATGCCTGTCCCTCAAAAAAAGTTGCAATCAAATCTTTGTTCCAGTCCAGCACCGAGCGATCGTGCTTGGCAACAAACCGTCTTCCAGGATTTGGTTCTAGCGAACCAATTGACATGACCATTAGCTGCTGAAACTTCTTATCTTTGCCCACAAAGTACCTGAAAGCTTCTGCTACCCCAATGAAGGTTGGATTGTTAGCGTATACACCACCATCAATAAATTGTCTGTAGTCGTAGTTTTCACTAGTGATAATCGGCAGATAGGTGGGTGCTGCGCTTGTTGCTAGAGCGACATCGACGTACTTGGTTTTGTTATCCCTGCTGAGGTCGCCTTCGGGGTGGTCGTACTTGAAGATGAATGGTCTGCCATCTGTTAAAGAAAAGGCAGGAATGCATAACAAACAGTGAGAATCTGCCAAAGTGCAATCGCCAAACATTTCTTGCAGAGCTTTTTCCAGTTCCTTGTTATCGTATTTACTGCCCAAGAAGATCTGCTTGAACAAGCTGTAGATACTGCCTCGTTTTCTAAATATTTGCTTGCCTCGCCCATAGTAGAGGTTGCTGATCTTACTGACAGGAATTTTTAGGGATAGACCAAGGGCGATCAAGCCTCCTGTTGAGGTTCCACAGATGAGATCAAAGTAGTCAGCGATGCAACAATTAAATTTCTGTTCAAACTGTTCCAGGATTCTGGCTGAGTAAAGCCCTTTAATGCCACCTCCGTCGATTGACAGAACTTTGAAGCATTTTATCTGTGCGTTAGAATCTTGAGGGGATTGGAGCATTCTCAGTTCTGATGCTACTAAGGGGATAATTTACTTCCCAGAGGTTTAATATAGAATAATTGTACTAATTTAAGTTTAATTCATAATCTTTACAATGCCCTTAGTGAATTTACTTAAGTTATTGCAAGCTTTTTATAATTGCCACCGAAATCCTACAAGTGGTGAAGGTATTGTCAGGTTAGCCGTCATGAGCAATAGCTCACAGCGAAGAAATGAAAACCTAATATTCTCCTAAGTGGCTCGAAGTTAAAGGAAGCCACCCGAAGCAGTGTACTAGAGTAAGGAAATTGCATCTAAACACTTAAACATCTAAATATTTAAACATCTAGATGAGCAAATGCTATTATTTTACCTTGCGCTCTTCAAGGTATTTGGCGATTGACTCTGCCACAATGTCGCTCATCTCTCTTTCTTCGTCCGCCGCAGCTGTTTTGAGTTGCTTATGTAGCTGCTTTGGCAAATAAACTGTTGTGCGAATGTAGTCAGAATCGGTACTCTTGCTTTTGCGGACTGGCGTTTTTTTTGTTGGCTCTGCTAATTCCTCTTGCTCTTTACTGCCACTTCGAGCCGCGCCGAATAGATCGTCAAACCGACTGCCACTTTTCTTGGTCATGGCAGGATCTCCTTCCCAACTTCGTAGTAGCATCTCCACGCGATACCCGCATAGGAATCGCCTTTAACTTGATTTACTGGAACTCCCTTCAAAGCTGCGTGTTGGAATACAGCCAATCGCCTGATTCCAGTTCTGAAAACTGGTAGACCAGCATTAATTAAGGATTGCTTTGCCTCTTCCCCAACACGGCTGGGGTGTGGAGGAACCAGGGTGATAAGAATCTTGTAGTTAGTGTCTAATCCTTTTAAATTGTCTACCATTTGCAGCATTGCTCCCATTGCTAAAGCATCGGGGCTGGTAGGCAATACAAGCAGATCGCACCCCTCAGCAATAGTTTTCAATTCTTCAGAAGCGGGTCGAGCCGGAGTATCAATAATAATGTGTTCGTACTGCCTTGCAAAGCGTACTCCCTGCTTCTCATCCACAACTTTGAAGGGAAGATTGCCACGACTAGACCAATCTAAGGCGCTCTGGTTAAGGTCGCCGTCAACTAGCAGAGTAGCCGCCTTAGCTTGGAAGTAGGTAGCAAGATGCAGGGCTGTTGTAGTCTTACCCACACCTCCTTTAAACGAAGCAACGGTCACTATCATTGTTGCCACCAGCTAATTGCTAAGACACGATTGTACAACAAACATAGACATTTAGATATTTGAATGTTTAGATGTTTAAATGTTTATGCATTTCGATGTTCAGACATTTATTTACTCTCAGTTACCTGGACAGCAAAGATCGCGGCTCACGGCTGATTTGAAAGAACTTCGTGTAGTTCTGCTAGTTTTTCAGCAAATTCCTTTTCCCTGCGCTCTAGTTCAGCCAGCTTTTGTGACAAGCGCTTTTTCTCTTCAGGAGTTCTAGTCGCAGATATCTCTCGTCGCACCAATTCTTTTTTTCGTTCCCACCTCTTTTTATGTCCAGAGGGTGTTGATATGGCGAATACCCCACCAGCTTTAAACTCTAGCTCTTCTATCTCTCGATCGTACTTTTCTTCTGCGAGACTCATGATTGTTTTTACTCTTAGTTTATAAGCGTTTATTCATCAGTCGCCTAGCTGCGGCGGGAGCGTCACAATAGGAACTCATGAAGGTGTAGCCTAGAAATTATCACCTTAATTGCTATGGATGAAAATCGACAGGCACGGCAGAGCAAAAATACTTACACAAGCCGAGATTCAGTTGCTATTTAGTCAGGGGCTGGATAACAACCGCGATCGCGCCCTGTTCGGCATCTGCCTATATACTGCCTGTCGAATTAATGAAGCCTGCACCTTAAGGCGAAAAGATGTCTTCGACGAAAAAAGAAGAGTGCGACCGGAACTAATCGTTCGCAAAGGTAACACCAAAAGCAAGCTGGCAACGCGCACGATTCCTGTGGGTGAGGATTCCCCGTCCTATCAGTGGTTTCTGTTTAATGGTCGTCATGGCAAGGGACACATTAACCCAGATTCAGCCGCAAGGATATTAAGATCCGCCTGTTTACGAGTTGGAATAGAAGGGGCTAGTACCCATTCATTTCGGCGCACGGCGCTGACGATGATGAGCGATGCCGGAATCCCTCTAAGGATTATCCAAGAGGTATCTGGACACCGCACCCTGGACGAATTACAAAAATACTTAGAGGTAAAGCCGGAACAAGTCAGGGGAGTGATCGCGGCTTTATCGATGTTGTCTCATGTCGGGAAAACAGACTATGACGACCTAGACCTAGTTCCCGACTTAGACGCGCCAAATCGAGAAGTTGACTGCTCTCTATTCTCCAATGATGAGTCAGTGTAGTAAGCTTCATGTGTTTGGACAGTGCGTAAGTCCTAGAGTCCTAGCTACCTGGAACAGTTCTGCCGAGATATTGGGCGATCGCGGGAGCGCATCACAGAAGCTTCTTTTCTTCCAGATGCGATGGCAATAAGATTGAATTTGTTGCTGCCAGTCTTGGGGAACCCTAGCCCAAGCATCTACGATTTTGCCATCCCTACTCACTCTGCTATCGGTATGAATTCAAGGGTAGCCAATTGTAGGTGTAATCGGTAATAGCAGCAATATCATAAGCAGAAATTATAAGGAATGCCTCAAACCCTTGTTTTTTAGTGAATTAGGGGAGCCGGATTGATAAGCAAAGTTTAAGTCGGGTTAGTTAGTTCAACCAGATTACGAGAAAACAATACTTTTATACCGCTATTACACGAAACTTACAATTAGAATTCACCAATGGTATTAGTATCTCGGCAGGCACCATTTGAGATTCGATCCACGTCTCTTATCACTTTGTGAATTTGTAGATACAGTGGCTGTGGAGTTTTGGATAATTATGTGGCTAGTCCGGCTCAAATAATAAATCAGGAGGGATTTTATAGCTAATAGTCCATCCGACCCTGATATTGAATAAAGGAGTATTCAAATGTCAACAAAAGTAGCAGTAGCCATTATCCACGGTATAGGTACGGCAAATCCAAAGTTTGCAGAAGAAAATGATCCGGAGATGTTCACAAGCGGTATGGCTAAGAAGTTAAAGTATCGGTTTTCAACCTTGGTAGGAGAAAAGCCAGAGGATGCAGATTCAAAACTAGCGATTAAAGCAGTTTATTGGGCTCTAGTTCTTCAAGACCTTCAGGATAAGTTATACAGGGACTTGAGAATTGACAGACTCAACGATTTTTGGGGGCTTCGTTACTTCGTATTTCATTCTCTTGCAGACAGTATCGGCTACCAGATCACTTCTTCGGCACCGAATTCAGAGCGAGACATTTATGACGGAGTACATAAATGCTTTGCCGCAACTCTAGCCGAACTAGCTCAACCTGATAATGCTGGTTCAAAAGCGCCATTATGTATTATTGGGCATAGCCTCGGATCAGTGATAGCAAGCAATTACATCTGGGATCTTCAGAAGAAAAAAGCAAAAATAGAAATTGGTAGTACACCTTTGGAGCAAGGAGAAACATTGACACTGTTCTATACTTTCGGTAGTCAAATTGCTCTGTGGGGACTGCGTCACAATGACTTTGGTACACCAATCAAACTTCCTCCACCTCAACTCTCACAGCATTACCCAAACTTGGGGAGCGAGTGGCTCAACTTTTATGACAGGGATGATGTTCTCGGATATCCACTTAAGGCGATGAATGAGCAATACAGAGATGTCGTTACCTCGACTTTAGCCATTTCGAGCAATAGAGCACAAAAAGGAATAGGGTAAGAATGCTTCGAGTTCATGCATGCTTACCCCAGAAAATTGTTGTGTTCACTATACCAGAAATCTTAGAGACACTCCTTGAGCCATTTGCTCAGTTGTTTTCGCTTCGAGTTTGGCAGCATGCTCAAGTGCTGCTATTTGGAGCGATCTTGAGTCCAGCTCAACGCACTGTTGCTGCTGCACTGCGAGTAATGGGACACTCAGAAGAAAAGCATTTCATCAACTATCATCGGGTGCTCGCTCGTGCCGTTTGGTCTAGCCGTCAAGCCAGCCAAATCTTGCTTCTACAACTGATAGCCGTCTTTGCCACTAGCGGTGTGATTGTGTTCGGGCTAGATGACACCCTTGAACGACGACGAGGCAAACAGATTGCAGCCAAAGGCATCTATCGAGACCTAGTGCGTTCTAGTCATGGACACTTTGTCAAAGCCAGTGGCTTGCGTTGGTTAAGCTTGATGGTATTAGTTGAGATTCCCTGGGTGCAGCGCGTCTGGGCACTGCCATTTTTCACGGTACTGGCAGCATCGCAACGATATAACCAGCAGCAGGGGCATCGCCATAAATGTTTAACTGACTGGGCACGGCAGATGCTCAAGCAAGTGCGACGGTGGCTGCCACATCGTCAGCTCGTGGTCGTGGCAGACAGCAGTTTTGCTGCACTGGAGTTGTTATTTGCGTTGTCTGGCATGAAATCTCCAGTGCACATCGTCACTCGCCTGCGCTTGGATGCGGCACTCTATGAACCTGCCCCACCTCGACAACCCCGACAGATGGGACGACCTCGACTCAAAGGTAAGCGACTGCCCACTCTGGCGACGATATTGAACGAGCCGCCAACACGATGGCAACGAGTGGCATTGGCAGGCTGGAGCAGATAATAACTCCTTCGATATGGCTCAAAATTGAATGCAGCTTTCCCAACGTCAAACAACTCGGTATTGCAAAAGTGTGTAATCCCGAATTAGTTTAACTTGTTGGGGAACGCCGTAGCAGCAATTCTACTACATCATGACAGAATGACAGAGCCACCAACTCAAGCCAGTCATAATCCTAGTCAGTCAACATAGCGTGCATGGCGGCTCGATTGACTGCTCTGCCTCAAGTCCAGAGACTGTGTGATGATGTGCAAATTGCCCAGAGCAATCAATTGCAAGCTGCGGGTGTGGTGGGCGACCACCTACGCTAGTAAACCAAAAGCCCGTGCCAGTGAATTGCCATCCTCTAAAGCCGATAGGCTGACAGTGCAACCAGCATGTTGTTATGTAGAGTGAGAGTGAGGTTTAGTTTTTAGATTTAGTTTAGTTTTTTAGGGGCGAAGACAGTTGAGCCGTAGCAGGCAGGAGTAGCGGACAGGTAAGTACTCAGGGCTGCGATTGCAGAGATAGCACCACAAATACTGGTTTAGGCGTACGGTTAGTCAGCAAAAATTTAGCTGTATAATAATGGCGCTCAGTGGAGCCAGACAATTTTATACGCTTAAGTAAGATAGGACTAAGGCTTGAGTTCAAAGTGAGCGATGTGAGCGATCGCCCTTCAATATCAGCAAGGCTACGAGCTAAACCCGAAATTCATCCAGGATCAGGCGAGGCATAGTAGCGGAGCTTGAGCTAGCAAGCGAGGACAGGCAAGGGAAATGACGCATTATACTGAGTACAGCAGGGCAGGCAATAGCAGAACACGGTTAGAGGCAAGGCTAGCACTTGATCGCACTGTTTGACTCAGCAATGATGAAGGCACAAGAAGCAAGTGATCGCGCTGATAGCTAGAAACAAAGTCAAACAATCGCAGTATGCTATATCAGCAACCAATAGAGGCTACGATAGGGATGCGATCGCACTGCTTTAGGCTAAAGAGCCAACCAACAATCAACAGAGCAGAGGCACTCCTACGAGCGTACAATTACTGAAAGGCGAATAAATTAAAAGTGTATATGTACAGCAATTCCTACAATCTTACAGACATATTTGTACATCTATACAGTTGTACGAGCAAGCTGTATAGGTGCATCTATGCAATGTAAATGTAAAAGCCTTGTTAGATAAGCACTCTAGACTAGCATACTCATGCCCTAAAATATCTGTATAAATCTAGGTAAGGGCGGATAAGTTGACCAAGTTGACCCTGTACAGTTAAAAATTTGACTGTATATACAGGTAAACACGAGCGTACATTGTTATATTGGAATTCCAATATAACAATGTACGCTCGTGTTTACCTGTATATACAGTCAAATTTTTAACTGTACAG